>DASUME010000566.1:0-14325 GCA_036277895.1 Polyangiales bacterium | reverse complement strand
TGAACATCACGCGCGACGCGTGGCGGTAGCCCTCGATGTCGAACTTGCCCTCTTCGTCGAGGAACTTGGTCAGGTTGATCGACGACAGGTTGCAGGCCGTGTCGTCGAGGAACATGTACTCGCTGCACGGGTTGCTGGCGTTGATGCGGTCGGTGCCGACGCAGGTGTGCCAGTCGTTGATCGTGGTGTCGTACTGCACGCCCGGATCGGCGCAGGCCCAGGCGGCCTCGGCCAGCTTCTTCCACAGACCGCGCGCGCTGAGCGTGCTCGCCACCTTGCCGGTGGTGCGCTCGTAGGTGCGCCACTCGCCGTCTTCTTCGACCGCCTTCATGAACGCCTCGGTGACGCGCACCGAGTTGTTCGAGTTCTGGCCGCTGACGGTGTGATAGGCGTCGCCGTTGAAGTCGCTGGAGTAGCCGGCCTGGATCAGCGCCGCCACCTTGCGCTCCTCGCGCACCTTCCAGGTGATGAAGCTCTCGATCTCCGGGTGATCCATGTCGAGGCAGACCATCTTGGCCGCGCGCCGCGTGGTGCCGCCCGACTTGGTCGCGCCGGCGGCGCGGTCGAGCACCTCGAGGAAGCTCATCAGCCCGCTCGACGTGCCGCCGCCGGAGAGCTTCTCCGTGCAGCCGCGGATCTTGCTGAAGTTGGAGCCGGTGCCCGAGCCGTACTTGAACAGCCGCGCCTCGTTCTTCACCAGGTCGTAGATGCCCATCAGGTCATCGTCGACGCTCTGGATGAAGCAGGCCGAGCACTGCGGGTGCTCGTACGCGGTCTTGGTCTCGATCACCTTGCCGAGCACCGGGTCGAACGCCCAGTTGCCGCCCGAGCCCTCGATGCCGTAGCGCTGATAGAGGCCGCAGTTGAACCAGACCGGCGAGTTGAAGGCCGCGTACTGGTTGATGAGCAGGAACGTCAGCTCGGCCTCGAAGGTGTCCGCCTCGTCCGGGCTGGCGAAGTAGCCGGTCGCCGCCTCGCCCGACTCGCGGATCGTCTTGGCCACCCGCACCACCAGGTCGCGCGCGCTGGTCTCGCCGCGCGCCGCGTCGCCCTGGATACCCGCCTTGCGGAAGTACTTGGAGACCGCGATGTCGGTCGCGAGCTGCGACCAGTCGGCGGGGATCTCGGCGCCCTTCAGCTGGAAGACGACGGTGCCGTCCGGGTCCGTGATGATGCTGTCGCGGCTCTCGTAGCGGACCTCGTCGAGTGGGTTGACCCCAGGTCGGGTAAACACACGTGCGACACGAACGCCACTGTCCTGCGACTCGCGCACCGCCACTCGGGCCGTCTTACCGTTCCGCTTTTCCGGCTTTTGATCCATCAGCGCCTCCCCATCCGTTCAGTTGTGGGGCACTCGCTCACGCACTGCCATGTGTGCACGAGTATCCACAGGTATCCCGGCGTCAAATAGCTAGCAAAGTCGGGCTCTTACTGCCTAACTCCACATTTCACGCACATGTCGATCACAGGTTCCCCCAGCAATCCCCAGGAGTTCACACGTAATCCACAGTTTTCCACCGCGTTGTCCACAAGCTTATACAACAGAGTGTGGCTTGTTCGAACTCGGCCCCCAACATCTTGGGCTCGATTCATTCCAGACTGCGGGATCCGCGTCAAGGTTGTGCGAGAGCCGACCTTGGCGATTTTCGGGACCCACCTCGGCCACATTTCGCAACGCCGCGAGATCACGCGATTGTCACGCGGCGTCCCGACCTGGGAACGGTTCGCGGACAACGATCTTTGCGGAGCGTGCCTACAGGTAGGCCGCGCTACAAGAGCCCCATGCGAACACGCTTCCTGGGGGAGACCGGCGTGGCGGTCTCCAAGCTCGCCTTCGGCACCATGACCTTCGGCAACGAAGCGCTCGAGCAAGAGAGCGCACGCATCTACCACGCCGCGCGCGACGCCGGCATCAACCTCTTCGACTGCGCCGACGTGTACTCGAAGGGTCGTGCCGAAGAGATCTTAGGTCGTCTGATCGCGACCGATCGTAACGAGATCGTGCTCGCTACCAAGGCGACCTTTCCAATGAGCGACGGCGCGAACGACTGCGGCGCCAGTCGCTATCACATCGTGCGCGCGTGCGAGGCCAGCCTGCGCAGGCTCGGCACCGATCGCATCGACATCTACTATCTGCACCGCTTCGATCCGCGCACGTCGCTGGAGGAAGCGCTCCGCGGGCTCGAGCAGCTCGTGCGGCAGGGGAAGATCCTGTATCCGGCGCTGAGCAACTTCGCGGCCTGGCAGGTGCAGCGCGCGATCGATCTGCAAGAGCGGCATGGCTGGACCAAGCTCGCGTGCATTCAGCCGATGTACAACCTGCTGAAGCGCCAGGTGGAGGTGGAGCTACTGCCGATGGCGCAGGCCAACGCGATCGGCGTGCTGCCGTACAGCCCGCTCGCCGCCGGCATCCTGAGCGGCAAGTATTTGTCGCGCGAGAGCGGGCGCATGAGCACGAACAAGAACTACCAGGTTCGCTACGCGCACGCGGACGCAGAGAACGTGGCCGCGCGCTTCATCGCGATCGCACAACGCATCGGCGTGGCGCCTGCCGCGCTCGCGCTCGCGTGGGTCGCGCATCACCCGGGCGTGACGGCACCGCTGCTCGGCGCGCGCAGCGTGCAGCAGCTCGAGCCGTTGTTGGCCGCCGCATCGCTGGAGCTGAGCGACGCGCTGTACGCGGAGATCAGCGCGCTGACACCCGCCCCTGCGCCGGCGACCGATCGCCATGACGACGGTGGCGACACGGATCTCTGGAGGCGTTAATCGGGCAGGCCAGAGCAGCTGCTGAAGGCGGTACCGCACTGCTCGCGACGGCAGCTGGTGCACTCGGCGGACGCTCCGCTCAAGCACGGTGCGAGGCAGCGCTGCAGCGCGCACAAGCGCTGCGCGACGTCGCAGTAGACGCCGAAGCACGCGCCGGCATCGCGCCCATCCGAGTCGATCGTGCAGCTCTCGATGCCGCCGTCGAACGACGTGACTTGGGAGTCCGTGCCTGCGTCGCCGGCGTCGGACGCGAAGTCCTCGCCGGGAGTGAGCGGGGGCGCGACGCCTGCGTCCAGGCTGGGCGCGGAGCCCTTGCCAGCGTCGCGCTTGGTGCCGCTGCCATCCTTGGGCGGGTCCTTGCCGCCACCGTTCTCGCTGTTGTCGTCATCATCAAACGACGAGGGGGTGTCGCTGCCCTGGCTGCACGTGGGCCACTCACTGGTCGGACCGCAGTTGTCCCCTTCGCAGCCGGAGCTGAAAAGAAAGGGCACTGCCAGCCAAGCTGACCAAGACAAGCGCATCGGGGCGGAGCTTCGCAGCTTCCTTTTCCCCACACAAGAGCCCGATGGCGCCGCGCCGGCGCCAGGTGACCCGGTTCACACCGAACGTGCTTTGCCGGCGATCTACTGGTCGCGCGCGCTGCAACCGGCGTCGCCAGCGTCACTGTCGCACGGCTCCTCGGCCGCCCTGCCGGCGTCGAGCACGGTCGTCGGTGTGCCCGCATCCAGGTTGGGCGAGGTGGCGGCGTCGCGTGCGCTCGAGCCCTCGTCGTCGTTGTCGCTCGGCGTCGGATCTCCCTTGGCCGGCCACTCGCTGGTGGGACCGCTCTCGCAACTCACGGTTGCGAGCAGGGACACCAGGAGGGTGCGGCGCAGCACGCTCATCGGATCCCGGCGTCTTCTTGCTGCGGGCAGCCGCTGTCGGCCCCCGCATCGCCTGCGTCGCAGTCCTGCGTGGGCGGCTTGCTGCTCCCGTCCGCGCGCACCGCCGCGTCCATCGCGCTCCCGCTGGCGCCGCCATCGAGGCGCTGCGATTCGTCGTTGCCGTCGTCCTCGTCGGGAGCCCCGTTGTGCGGCCACTCGCTCGTAGGCCCGCTCTCACAACCGGCGGTCGCGAGGGCCCACAACATCAGAACGCGGCGAACGACGATCACGGAACCTCAGCTTCTCAGCTCCACGAAACGCCCACAAGCGCCCCGACCATTCCCAAACCGCCTCCGGAATTGACTTCACAAAGTCGCCATCTATACTCGGCCGCGTTCGTGAGGGACCCCGGTCCCTCCCGAGCCCCGGCGGCGTAGCTCAGACGGTTAGAGCGGGCGTTTCATACGCGCTAGGTCAGAGGTTCGATTCCTCTCACCGCCACCCCTTCCATATGGCGCTCGCGCGAGACGTCAGGCACGAGTCGATTGCTGGCGGTCGACGCGGACTGTCGTCATCCGCGACGCCCCGCCGCTGGCCAAGCGGCTGTGGCTCGGCACCTCCAAGGACGCGCCGCGCGAGTAGCGCAGCGCGCGCTCGCCGACCGTGCACGAGGTATGTCGCGGACATTCGATGGTTTGTACAACCTGCCGCAGATCGCCCTCTGGCGCGTAACGCCTATAGTGGGTGGACGATGTCCCAGATTCTCGTGGTTGAAGATCATGACGACATCCGCGAGATGATGGCCGAGCTGCTGCGCATCGAGGGCTACGACGTGCTCGAGGCGGAGAACGGGCAGCGGGCGCTGGACCTGCTCACGAACGGCAGCGGGCGCGCGCCCGACTTGATCCTCCTGGACATCGCGATGCCCATCATGAGCGGAGCCGAGCTGCTCGATGCGCTGGAGGAGCGCGGTCTGCTTCCCGAGCTGCCAGTCGTCGTCGTTTCCGCCAGCTCTTCGGCGCCGCAGGCGCGACGCGCGAAGGCGTTCCTGCAGAAGCCGCTCGACGTGGACCAGCTGCTCGCCAAGGTGCGCGAGCTCTGCAGCGCCTGACTCAGGTGAGCGGCAGCGCGCCGCCGCAGTAGGCGGGGTTTCCGAACGTGGTGTCGGCGATCCCGAATGCGTTCTGGAGGCTGGTGTGCAGGTCGTTCACCGAGCGGCCGCCGCAGTCGATCACGCGGCCGGTCTTGAAGTAGCCGCCGGCGTTGCCGAACATCGTCCACATCAGCTTGTTGCACGAGTGGGACATCGAGTCGCTGAACTCGGAGGCCCACAGCACCACGGTGTTGTCGAGCATGGTGCCGTCGCCTTCCGGGATCGCGCTGAGCTTGTCGAGCAGGTACTTGGTCTGCTGCGCGTACCAGTTGAAGACCTTGGCCTTCTTGCTTCCGTCGGCGTCGCAGTTGTTGTTGTTGTGGGACATGTCGTGGCCGAGCGTGTTCACGCCGAGCCAGGAGTACGTGCACTGGTCGTTCGAGTTGCCCCACTGCAGCGAGGCGACGCGCGTCAGCCCGCACTGCAGCGACGCGACCAGCATGTCCATCTGCAGGCGACCGATGGTCGGGTAGTTGGGCTCGGCCTTGACGTCGATCGATGCGCCGAGCGTGGGCTTGCTGCAGCCCACCGTCATCTCCGTGCTCAGGCCGCCGAGGCGGCGCTCGATGTCGCGCAGCGACTCTTGATACGTGTCGAGCATGTCGCGGTCCGTGGTGCCGAGGCGGCCGCGCAGCGCGGCGGTCTCCGCGAGCGCGTAGTCGAGCGCGCTCCTGCGCAGGTCGAACTTCGGAGCCGTGGGCGTGCTGGGCGCGGGCACCGCGGCGAAGATGCGCGAGTAGGCGTCGAACGGGCTCTGCATCGCCGGCATCACCTTGCCGGGGCCGGACCAGATCGGGCGCGCGTTGGTGTCCGCGTAGATGATGCGCACCGCGAACTGCAGCGACGCGAACGGCAAGCCGGCGCCGATCTTCGACGCGATCTTCTGATCGATCGACGCGCCGCCCGCGTTGCTCTCGTCCTTCTGCTCGGTGCCGGTCAGCATGTGCACCACGCCGCGGTGGTGGCCGTCGCCGCCGGGACCCTTGTCGCGCGACTTGATGTCCAGGTTCATCAGCACGTTCATCTTCGACTGGTACGACTGCAGCGGCGCGAACAGCGTGCCGAGGTTCGTGCTCCCGGGCGTCGGCTTCTGGGCCTGGGTCCACATGCCTTCCGGCACGTGCATGACCACGAAGCGGGTCGGTGCGGTGGCCGCGCGTGCACGGCCTCCCGGCAACATGGCGGCGCCTGCGACGCCACCGAGACCGGCCAACAGAGCACGACGTGAAAAACGCTGACTCATTACTTCCTTTGTCCTCAACCTGGTGCGCGGTAGTTCGTGAAAGAATCGCTGGTGACCAAGTCAAGGAGCAGCTGGCGGAGGTCGCCATCGTTGGCAGCGAACGACTTCTTGAGCGCCTGCAGCGAGCACGCATCCGCGCTCTGTTCACGACGTCCCTGCGAGTAGCGGAACCACTGCGTCACGGCGCAATCGCGAACCTGATCACTGTTGGCGAGGACGTTGGCCAGCTCCGGGCCACCTACGTACGTTCCGTCGACATCGGTGTTCACGAGCGCGCCAGAAGCATCGACGGGCTTGCCCTGATCTTTAGTGCGGAAGGACCCGATGCCGTCGTAATGCTCGAGGCCGAAGCCGAGGCCGTCGATCAGCTTGTGGCAGCTCGCACAGGCGGGCGAAGCGGTGTGCTGCGCGAAGCGCTCGCGCGTGGAGACTCCGGCTTCGATCTCGGGGAGCGCAGGCACGTTGGCAGGCGGCGCGGGCAGGTCCTGGCACAGCATGCGCGTGCGCACCCACTTGCCGCGCTTCACCGGCGAGCTCTCGTTGGAGCCCGCGTACGCCGCGAGCACGCTGGCCTGCGTGAGCACGCCGCTGCGCTCATCCGGGTTGAGCTCCGTCTGCACGTACGTCTGGTCGTTGCTCGGCGCAGGAACGCCGTACAGCAGGCCGAGCGACTTGTTCACGAACGAGTAAGACGCCGTCAGCATGGTCGCGAGCTTGGCGTCCTCGTCCCACACCACGTGATCCACGAAGCGACGCGTCTCCTCGAGCATCGAGCTGCGCAGCCCGTCGTTGAAGCTCGGGTACACCGACGCATCCTTGGCGGCCGTCTGCAGCAGTGAGATGCCGAACCACTGCTCGTAGAAATGGTAGTTGGCGTTACGCGCGCGGTCGTCGTCGAGCATGCGCGTCGCCTGCGCGGTGAGCTCGGCCTTGGTGGAGAGCTTGCCGGCTTTGGCGGCCTCGAGCAGCGTCTCGTCCGGGATCGACGACCAGAGCAAGAACGACAGGCGCGCAGCGAGCTCGTACGGCGACGCGTTGAGCGCACCGGCGATCGCGGACTTGCCCGCGCCCCACTCCGGGCGAAACAGGAAGTGCGGCGACGCGAGCACTGCGATCACCACAGCGCGCACACCGGTCGCCGCGTCCGAAGCAGAACGCGTGCTGTCGTACAATGCGCTCAGGCGTGCTTGCTCGTCGCTCGTCAGCGGGCGGCGATACGCGCGGCGGCCGAAGCGTGCGATGAAGTCACGCGTGCAAGCTTCGCTGGAGGCAGCCGGTGCACAGCCCACGAGCGCGTTCACGTCGGAGATGCCCTCACCGAGGTCGGCGGCCGCCTCGAGGTACTCGTCGGCGAGCAGCGAAGACACGTGCTGATCGGCCATGGTGTCGAACAGATCCGACTGCGTATCGGTGGCGAACGCGGGAACGTTCGCGGTCGCGCCGAGCAGGTCGCGTACTGCATTGCCGTACTCGCGGTGCGTCAGGCGGCGCATCGGAGCCGCAGCGACCTCCGGTGTCGTACACAGCGCCTGCTTGGTCCCACCCAGCCCACCGCCGGTGCCAGGCACGCCCTTGTTGTCGCTCGAGTCGCTGCCGACGCTCGGATTCTCCGAGGATCCAGCCTGATTTCCGTCGAGCGAACCGACGTTGGCGACGCTGCCCGTACACGCGGCGAGCATCAGCCCGCAGATCGAACCACTAACTCGTTTCGTCCACGTGCGGCTGACGACTGCGAACTGCTTCACTACTTCTCCTGGAACGGCGCGATGAACTCGCGATTGCGGTGCGCCCCCTATGTGCCGCCAGGGTTCGCTACGAGTTCACGTCGCGTGCATTTCGCGCGGTGTCACTGCGCGCTTGTCGCATGCGCGCCCATGCGCTTCTTGTCGGGTTTCGCCGTAAAAACGTGGCGCAGCGCGCCATCGACTGTAAGAAGTCGGCGGAGTCGATCTCATGCTCACACTCGATCGTGCTTTGCTCTGCTCAGTGTTGCTCTTGCTCGCATGTGGCTCGGATGAGCCGGAAGATGCGCAGCAAGATGCCGCAGACGCAGCAGCTCGTGATGCGTCTGTGGTGACCGACGCCGCGGTGGCCGCCGCGACGGACGCGGACGCAACCGTTGCCGATGCAACCGTTGCCGATGCAACCATTGCCGACGCAGCGGTGGATGCGTCGCTCGATGCCGCCGCGAAGGATGCCGCGACGACGGACCCGTCGGCGCAGGATGCAGGAGCGCACGATGCAGAGGCGTCGACGCCCATCGATGCGGGGCCGCCCGTGCGCTACGCGGAGGTGGCGCCGATCTTCGCCAAGCACTGCGTCTCGTGCCACGCGCCCGGCGGTGATGGGCCGTTCTCGCTCGACGACTACGAGGATGCGTCGGACGTGGCCGGCCTCGCCGCGGCGGCCGCGAGCGCGCGCATCATGCCGCCGTGCGCAACATCGGACGTGAGCTGTGGTCCGACCACGGCGGAGCTCGCCACGCTGCTCGCGTGGGCGCAGCAAGACGCTCCGCCGTAGTCAGCCGCCTGCGTTCGACGCGTCAGCCGGGCCGGGGATGCCGCTCCAGCTGTTGTAGTTGTTGCTGGCGCCGCCCTCGGGGCCGCTGTCGTGCGGCAGGCTGCCGCGAGGCGAGCGCAGGTACACGAACGGCGTGTAGCGCATGAAGTTGCTGACGCGCGACGTATACACGTCTGCGTAGCGCTCCATCTGGAAGGCGAGCCGGCTCTTGTCGTTGCCCGCGCGCATCAACAGGCCCCAGCGTGCGCTGCCGAGCTCCGACGACTGCCGCGCCAGCTCGCCGATGCGCACGTCTGCGTCGATCAGGTCCTGGCGAATGCTCTGCATCTTCTGGCGCAGCTCGCGCGGCGAGGTCTGCGTCTGCGGACCGTAGCCCGCTTCGAGCCGCTGCAGCGCGATGCGCGCGATCGAGAACTGGTGCTCGAGCGCTTCCTTTGCCGCCATCAGCTCGCTCATCACCGCTTGCTTGGGCTTGAACGCCTCCAGCGCAGCAAGCTCGTTCTCCAGCTCGCGCGTGATCAGCGCGGTGCGCCAGCGCAGCACGTTCTTGCTCACGTGCACGTCGGCGTAGATGTGATCACCCACGTAGAGGATCTCTTCGCCGCGCAGGCCGAACGAGCGCTCGACCAGGCGCGCGTTGCCGCCGAAGTACGCGCCGCCCTGCACCAGCGCGCCGACATGCGGCGAGAGCAGGCCGGACTCGTCGTCCACCACGCGGAAGGCGGGCGCGTTCTCCTCGAAGAAGGACGGCTTGCGCGCGCCCACGATCATCAGGTCGAACAGCTCGCGGTAGGTCATGCCGTTGGGCAAGAAGCGATCGAACGCGTGGCGCAGCATGGCGCGCGTGTACGACCACTCGCTGTTGGTGATCAGCATCAGCTTCTTGCCGGCGTTCTTCAGGTCGAGCAGCGCGAGCGGCAGCTCCTCGTCGATGTCGACGAAGCGCGTCGGGTCGCGCACGATCTGCTCCTTCAGGATGCCCTCCGAGTGCGTGAGGTCGACGCACTCGCGAAGCTTGCGATAGAGGTCCGGGTAGCCCACGCCCTCGCCGAGGCCGCCCTGGTCCAGGCGATCGATCAGCTGCAGGTAGAGGCAAGCTTCGGAGAGCGCAAACCAGGTGTCGAGGAACACCCAGCGCTTCTCACTCAGGTCGATCAGCTCGCGAGAGTAGACCTTGCGTAGCTCCTCGGGGCCGAACATGCGCGTGCCGTGGCAGGCCTGCTTCACGAAGCCGAAGCGGTTGGGCTTGACCGCGTTGCCCAGCTCGAGGTCGAGTACGAGCCCCGGCCGAACCAGGTGCGGATCGAAGGAGAGACCTTCGCTGTCGATGCCCCGCGAGGTCAGCCGGCGTCGGGTGTCCTCGTACGCCTGCTCTTCCCACTCGCGCGTGTGGTAGTGGACCAGCGTGTAGTCCATGTCGAAGCCGACCGCCTTGATCGAGCGCATGTTGAGCGTGCGGTTACAGAACAACCGCCGGCCGGGCGGGATGTCGAGCGTCGTGGCATCCATACCCCTCGTTCGTAGCACGACGAGGGCGCGGCTTGGTTTGCGCGCTCACGGGCGCGCGAAGATTCATGGGCCCTGGAAACGGCGTTTGACCCGAAGCGCGCGCCCCCAGGCACCATGAAAGCATGATCAAGGCGACGAGGTTCGCGCTCTGGCTGGGCTGTGCCGGCGCGACGATCGGTTGCTCGGGAAGCATCGACCCGATTCTTGGACCTAGCGACAGCTCGGGCGACGGCAGCAAGCAGCCCAGCACGCCGAGCGAGGACAGCCCCGGCAAGACCTCGGACACCCCGAGCGGCATCGGCACCAAGGTGTTCGGCCTGTGCGCGGCGGGCACCGAGGAGGCACCCGGCCCGCGTCTGCTGCGCCTGCTGACGCCGCGCGAGCTGCAGAACACGCTCGGTGTGCTGCTCCACAACTCGCAGATCGACGTCTCCAGCCTGCCGCTGCCCCCACGCGTGCGCGGCTACGACAACAACGCCAACGCGTCGGTGGTCACCTCACGTCACGTCGACGAGTACCTGAGTGCGATGGAGCCGCTGCTCGACAAGGCGCTGAACGAGCAACGCGGCAACCTCGTGCCGTGCAGTGACGCGAGCTGCGCGCGGCAGTTCGTGGCCACGTTCGGGCTGCGCGCGTTTCGGCGCCCGCTCCGTGAAGAAGAGCTCACGCGCTACGCGGCGCTGTTCGCGAGCGACCTGACCGGCAACGACTTCACCGCCGGCTTGAAGCTCGCGATGAGCAGCATGCTGATCTCGCCCAACTTCCTGTACCGCTCCGAGCTGGGCGAGAACGGCAAGCTGACGCAGTACGAGCTCGCGAGCGCGTTGTCTTACCTGTACTGGGGCACGATGCCGGACCAGGCGCTGTTCGACGCCGCCGCGAACGGCCAGCTCTCCACCAAGGCGCAGCTCGAGGCGCAGGCGCGCCGCCTGCTGGGCGACAGCAAGGCGCAGGATCAGCTCGGCCAGTTCTCGCTGCAGTGGCTCGGCTCGGACGGCGTGCTCTCGGCGTTCAAGGACGCCGCGATCTATCCCGCCTTCAACGACTCGCTGCGCAAGGCGATGGTCGAGGAGCAGACGCGCTTCATCAACGACCTCACCCTCACCAGCAACGGCAGCTTCGCGCAGCTGTTCCGCGCGGACTACGTGTGGGCCAACAGTCAGCTCGCACAGTTCTACGGGCTGAGCGGCGGTAGCAACGAGTTCACCAAGCTGCCCGTGACCGCCGCCTCCGAGCGCGGTGGTTTGCTCGGGCTCGGCGCGGTGCTGACGGCGCACGCGCACTCGAACGAGAGCTCACCGGTGAAGCGCGGCAAGTTCGTGCGCGACCGGCTGCTGTGCCAGGACCTGCCGCCACCGCCGGCCAACCTCGACACCACGCCGCCCGGGCTCGATCCCACGCTGACCACACGCGCGCGCTTCGCCAAGCACACCTCGGACGCGGCCTGCGCCAGCTGCCACCAGTTCATCGACGGCGTGGGCTTCGGCTTCGAGGGCTTCGACGGGATCGGCGCCAAGCGCAGCACGGAGAACGACCTGCCCGTCGACGAGTCGGGCACGCTGGTGGGCGTCGAGGCGCTGAGCGACAAGACCAGCGTGCCGTTCGACGGCGTGCAGGAGCTGAGCGACTTGCTGGCAGACAGCCAGTCTGCACAGAGCTGCTTCGCGCTGCAGTACTACCGCTTCGCGCACGGCTACGAAGAGACCAAGGAAGACGCCTGCTCGCTGAGCAAGCTGCGCGAAAAGTTCGAAGACTCCAAGCTGACCTTGAAGGAGCTGCTGGTGAACCTGGCCTTACTCGACTCGTTCAGCAAGCGGAGGCCGGAATGAAGCGCCGTACGTTCCTGCGCGGGCTCGGCGCGACCGCGCTGATCGCGCCGTTCGCACACGTGTCGCCTTCGCGGGCCGCGGCGCCCAAGCGTGCGATGTTCGTGTACGTGCCGGATGGCTGCATCCCGGCGTTGTGGCACCCGAAGGGCAGCGAGACGTCGTTCACGCTGCCGGAGATGAGCGCGCCGCTGGAGTCGATCAAGCAGCACCTGGTGTTCCTCGAGGGACTGACCATGTACGCCGGCGGTGCGACGCACGAGGGCGGTATCGCCAAGGTGCTCACGGGCGTGTCGCCACAGTCGCTCGACATCTACCTCGGCGATCGCATCAGCGCCGAGCGGCCACATCGCTCGCTGCAGCTCGGCGTGGGCACGTCGTTCCAGAACGGCTCGGGCAGCTTCAGCTACATCGGCGAGGGCCAGACCGTGAACCCGGACGACGATCCGCTGAACGCGTTCTCGCGTGTTTTCGGCTCCGTCGGTGGCGGAGGCGACGACGCGGCGGCGATGCTGAAGAAGCGTCAGCGCCAGAGTGTGCTCGACGCGGCGCTGGCCGATCTGACGGCGCTGCAGACGCGGCTCGGCAAGACCGAGAAGGAGAAGCTGGACGTACACCTCGACTCGCTGCGCGAGCTGGAGAAGCGCCTCACCAGCGCAGCCGCGGGCGGCATGTGCGACCTGAGCAGCTTCAATCCGACCGGCTTCAAGACCCTCCCCACCGACTACTACCCGAAGACCTATCACAAGGAAGAGAACTTCAAGCTGGTCGGCCAGATGCAGATGGACCTGGCGGTGATGGCGCTCGCCTGCGGCTCCACGAACGTGGTGTCACTGATGTGGTCGCACGCGGTGTCCCCGACGCACCTCACGGAGACCGGCGTCAGCACGGCCAACCATGACGCCTCGCACTACGGCACGCCGGGCAGCCAGATGGCGAACGACTTCGTGAAGCTCAAGCGCTGGTTCATGGAGCGCTTCGTGTACCTGATCCAGAAGCTGGCCAGCACGCCGGACGAAGGCGGCACGCTGCTCGACAACACGCTGGTGCTGTTGTGCTCGGAGCTCGGCGACTCGAACAACCACGATCACGACAGCGTGCCGTTCGTGCTCGCGGGCAAGGCGGGCGGCGCCATCCGTCCGGGCCGCTACCTCGACTTCAGCGACAAAAACGCGGGCGAGAACGAGCCCCACACCAAGCTGCTGGTCTCGTTCGCGAACGCGGTGGGCGTGAGCGTCGACAGCTTCGGCTTCACCGGCAAGGGCAAGGGCCCCCTCAGCGGCCTGTGATCTCGCCCCACGCGGTATCGGGCAGCAAGCGCTCGAAGGCGCTGCCCGGCACGCGCACGAGGTGCTGGTGGTCGCCGACCTCGAGGTACACGTCGTCTGCGCCTCGTAAGGCGGCATCGACCACGGAGCGTAAGCCATAAGCCTCGCCGAGGGCGGGCACGGCGCCGACCTCGCAGTCAGGAAACAGCAGCGCGAGCTCGTCTTCGCCCGCGAGCGCCAGCTCACGCCGGCCGAGCTTCGAGCAGAGCCGCTGTGCGTCGACCCGGCAGGAGGCCGGCACCACCGCCAGCACGTAGTCCTGGTCATCGCAGAACAGCACGCCCTTGGCGATGCGCTGGTCCGGCACGTGGGCCTCGCGCGCGGTCTGGCGCGAGGTGAGCGTATGGCGATGGACCAGAATCTCGAAGCAGACGTCTCGCTGGCCCAGAAAATTGGTGATCGTGTGCATGCGCCCCCCGCAGGTCGACCCTACGCCGAGCTGGCGAATTGAAAAGATTCCCGGGCGGGGACGGGGCGCCCTGGATCGTGCGCTGCCATGCAACTGCGCGCAGACGCGGAACTGGGCGTGAACGTGGGGGACTCTTTCGCTAAGCTGGGAACGTAGCCGGGCTCGCGCGTCCTCGGCTGCACAAGGTGTTCGTGCTCCAGTGGATCAAGCTCAGCGTGGCCAGGCAAGCCGGCGTGATCGTCGCAGGCAGCCTGTCCACCATGGCGCTCGCGTTCTGGCTGACCGGGCGCGCGGGCCTGCTGCCCGGCTTCTCGATCCAGAGCTTCTTGCTCGGGTTGTT
The DNA here is from genome assembly GCA_036277895.1 of Polyangiales bacterium. Classification (GTDB taxonomy): domain Bacteria; phylum Myxococcota_A; class Polyangia; order Polyangiales; family DASUME01; genus DASUME01. Next base: position 368 of record DASUME010000566.1, on the reverse strand, counting down.
GTGCTTCGTGCCCACCGCGGGCGTGTTCGCGGGCTGGGTCACGCAGCGGCTGGTCGGCTCCCGGCTGGCCCACCTGGTGGACGTCATCGACGGCACCGGTCCGCACGACGACCTGGCGCGCATCCGCGACCTGGGCGCCGATGAAGTGGGCGCGATCGGCAGCGCCGTGAACCGCCTGCTCGCGCGCATCACCAGCATCCGCGCCAGCATGATCGACCAGGCGCGCCAGCTGGGCGAGGCGCAGCGCGAGCTGGTGCTGATGGAGCGCCTGGAAGAGAAGACGCAAGAGCTGGCGCAGCGGCTCGAAGAGCGCGCGATGTTGTTCGAGATCATGCGCCTGACCACCACCAGCCCGGCGCTGGAAGACG
>DASUME010000565.1:0-6460 GCA_036277895.1 Polyangiales bacterium | reverse complement strand
CGTGGTTTTAGATACGCAGCGTGAAGAGGGCGCCGCCGTTGGGGCGGTTGGTGGCGGTGAGGGTGGCGTTGTGGGCTTCGGCTATGCCTCGGGCGATGGCCAGGCCGAGGCCGGCGCCGCTGGTGTTTGCGGGGGCGGCGCGGTGGAACTTCTCGAACATGCGGTCGGGTTCGGAGCCCAGGCCGGGCCCCTGATCGATTAGCTCGATGATTACCGATTGGTCGTCGCGGCGCGCGCGGAGCTCGAGGGGGGAGTTGGGGGGCGTGTACTTGGCGGCGTTCTCGAATAGGTTGACGAAGACCTGCTGCATCAAGACTGGGTCGACGGAGACCGTCAGGTCGCTCTCGAGGTCGAGCTCGATCGGGCGTGCGCCCAGGGTGCGCTCCATGCGCGTGAGTGCGGCGCCGATCAGCTCGTCTACCGGGACGAGCTCCCGCTTGGGCTGCATGCCCCCGGCCTGCAGGCGCGTCATGTCGAGCAGGTTGGACACCAAGCGCTCCAGGCGCTCGGCTTCATCGACGATCGTCTGCAGCAGCTCGTCGCGCTCGGAGAGCTGCGGGGCGTCGCGCAGCGTGGTGGCAGCTCCCGTGATCGAGGCCAGCGGGGTGCGCAGGTCGTGCGAGACAGCCGATAGTAAGGTGTTGCGCAGCTCCTCGGACCTCGCGCGTAGGGCCGCGAGCCGCGCCTGGTCGGCCAGCCGCGCGCGCTCGAACGCGAACGCCGCCTGGTTGCACAAGGCGTCGTAGAAGCTGCGTTCGTCGGTGTTCAGCGTCCGTGCATCGCGCGGCACCAGCGCCAACACACCGAGCGGCTCCGTGCCGACGCGCAGAGGCGCGCAGACCGCCTCCGAGCCGGGCAGCGTGTCGGTGCCGAGCCCCGCCATGCGCGCGTGCTCGAACGTCCACTTGGCGACACCGCGCTCGGTGGGTCCGAGCTGCAGATCCGCGGGATACGACGCGACCGGTGCCAGCCCTTCGGGTCCCGGCAAGAGCACGACCGCACCCGCGCGAAACGCATCCGCCGCGTGCCGCGCGACCACCTCGGCGGCGGGCTCCGGCTGCAGCACGGCGCCCAGGCTGCGGCTCAGCGAGTACAGCGCGCCCGTGCGAGCCTCGCGCGCCACCGCGTCCTGCTCCTGCCGGCGCAGCCGCGTGGCGAGCGCGCTGATCGCCGTGCCGACCGCGAACAACATCACGAACGTCAGCCCGTAGCGACCATCGCGCACTGCCAGCGTGAAGTACGGCGGCACGAAGAAGAAGTCGTACGCGACCACCGACAGCGTGGCGGTCCAGAGCGCGGCGTTGCGGTGCCACACGAAGGCCGCCAGCATCACCGCCAGCAGGTACAGCATCTCGGCGTCGGGCAGGTTCAGCTCGACGCGCAACAATGTACCGAGCGCCGACGTCAGTGCGACCAACAGCGTGGCGTACAGGTACGGCGCACGTTCGCGGGGCGTAGACGTCTTGCGCTCGACCTCGGGGGCACGCTCGCCCGAGCCCGAGATGACGTGCACGTCGATGTCCCCGCTCGCGCGCACCACGTCGTCGAGCAGCGAGCCACGCACACGATCGAGCAGCCTGGCGTGCGTGGGCTTGCCGACGATCACGCGCGTCACGTTGTTCAGGCGCGCGTACGCGAGCAGTGGGCCGGCGACGTCGTGGCCGCTCAGGCGCACGACCGTGGCGCCGAGCGACTCGGCCAGTTGCAGGTTCGACTCCAGGCGCGCGCGGTCGGCCTCGCGCAGCGGGCGCTGCGTCGCCTCGACGTACGCGGCCACCCACGGTGCATCGAGCCCGCTCGCCATGCGCTTGCCCGCGCGCACCAGCCGCGCCGACGCGGGCGACGGCCCCACGCTGACCAGCACCCGCTCGCCCACCGCCCACGTGCTCTGCACGCCGTGCGACTTGCGGTACGCCTGCACGTCGGTGTCGACGTGCTTTGCTGCCCGCCGCAGCGCGAGCTCGCGCAGCGCGAGCAGGTTGCCGCGCTGGAAGAAGTGGCTCACCGCCCGCGACGCTTGCTCGGGCAGGTACACCTTCCCTTCTTGCAGACGCGCCAGCAGCTGCTCGGGGCTGATGTCGACCAGCTCCAGCTCGTCGGCGCGCTCGAGCACGGTGTCAGGCACCGTCTCGCGCACCTGCACGTGCGTGATCTGCGCGACCACGTCGTTGAGGCTCTCGATGTGCTGCACGTTGACCGTGGTGTAGACGTCGATGCCCTCCGCGAGCAGATCGAGCACGTCTTGGTAGCGCTTGCCGTGGCGCGAGCCTTCCACGTTGGAGTGCGCCAGCTCGTCGATCAGGATCAGCTGCGGCTTGCGGGCCAAGGCGGCGTCGAGGTCGAGCTCCTCCAGCGTGTGGCCGCGGTACTCGACCGCGCGACGCGGCAGCACGTCGAGTCCCGTCAGGAGCGCCGCCGTCTCCGCGCGTGCGTGCGTCTCCACCACGCCGACCAGCACGTCGACGCCCTGCGCCTGCTGCGCGGCGGCCACCTGCAGCATGCGGTACGTCTTGCCGACGCCGGGCGCGAAGCCGAGGAACACCTTCAGCTTGCCGCCGCGGCGTTCCTCGTCGCGCAAGCGCTGCAGCAGCTGGTCGGGGTCGGGACGCGTCAGGGTGCCACTCCATCGAGCGCGAGGTTGAGCCCGAGCACGTCGACGCGCGGCTCTCCGAGCAGGCCGAACGTGCGCCCGCGCGTGTGCTCATCGATCAAGGCCACGACGCGCGCGTTCGAGAGCTGGCGCAAGCGCGCTACACGCGCACTCTGGTAGCGCGCAGCCTCCGGAGAGATGTGCGGGTCGAGACCGCTGCCCGACGTGGTGACCAGATCGATCGGCACCGGCGCAGTATTACCCGGATCCGCGTCGCGCAGCGCATGGACACGCTGCTGAACGGCCTCGACGAGCGCCGGGTTGCGTGGCCCCAGGTTCGAGCCGGACGAGGCCGACGCGTCGTAGGACGCCGCGGAAGGTCGGCCCCAGAAGTAGGCTGGGTCCGAGAAGGCCTGGCCGATCAGCGTCGAGCCGTGCGCGTGCAGGCTGCCGGCCGCCTGCTGCGGGAAGAGGGCCTGCGCGGCGACGGTGACGGCCGCGGGATAGAGCCCGCCGGTCAACACCGTGAAGAGTGCGAGCAAGACGAGTGCGGGACGTACGCTGGACATGACTGACTCCTTCACACGAGGTGCAGGGCGACCAGGATCATGTCGATCGCCTTGATGCAGGGGAACGGCAGGATGATGCCGCCGAGGCCGTAGACGAGCAGGTTGCGGCGCAGGATCGTGGCCGCGGGCGCGGGGCGGTAGCGAATGCCTCGCAGCGCGAGCGGCACCAGCACCACGATGATCAGCGCGTTGAAGATCACCGCCGACAGCACCGCGCTGGACGGCGAGTGCAGGTGCATGACGTTCAGCGCAGCGAGCGCGGGATAGGTGCCGGCGAACGCGGCCGGGATGATCGCGAAGTACTTCGCGAGGTCGTTGGCGATGCTGAACGTAGTCAGCGCGCCGCGCGTCATCAGCATCTGCTTTCCGATCTCGACGATCTGGATCAGCTTGGTGGGGTTGGAGTCGAGGTCGACCATGTTGCCGGCCTCCTTCGCGGCTTGCGTGCCGGTGTTCATCGCCACCGCCACGTCCGCCTGCGCGAGCGCGGGCGCGTCGTTGGTGCCGTCGCCGGTCATCGCGACCAGGTGGCCCTTGGCCTGGTACTCGCGGATGCGCGCGAGCTTCTCCTCGGGCGTCGCCTCCGCGATGAAGTCATCCACGCCCGCCTCGGCCGCGATCGCCGCCGCCGTGAGCGGGTTGTCACCGGTGACCATCACCGCGCGGATGCCCATACGGCGCAGCTCGGCGAACTTCTCCTTGATGCCGCCCTTCACGATGTCCTTCAGCTCGACCACGCCCAGCACACGTCTGCCTTCGGCCACCACCAGCGGCGTGGCTCCACGCTTGGCGACCTCCTCCACCGTCGTCCGCACCTGGGCCGGGAGCTCCCCGACGAAGCGTGCGATCGCGTCGACCGCACCCTTGCGGATCACGCGACCTTCGTAGTCGACGCCGCTCATGCGCGTCTGCGCAGTGAACGGCACGAAGACCGCACCGACGACCTCGCGGGCGCGGATGTCGTACTTCTCCTTGGCGAGCACGACGATGCTGCGGCCTTCAGGCGTCTCGTCCGCGAGCGACGCGAGCTGGGCAGCGTCGGCGAGCTGTTCGTGCGTGACGCTCGGAGCTGCGATGAAGCTCGTGGCCTGGCGATTGCCGAGCGTGATCGTGCCGGTCTTGTCCAGCAGCAAGATGTCGACGTCACCCGACGCTTCGACGGCGCGACCGCTGGTGGCGATCACGTTCGCCTGGATCATGCGGTCCATGCCAGCGATGCCGATCGCCGACAGCAGGCCGCCGATGGTGGTCGGGATCAAGCACACCAGCAGCGCGACCAGGATCGTGAGCGCGACGGGTGCGCCGCCATGGGCAGCTTCGACCGCGAACATCGAGAACGGGTAGAGCGTGACCGTGGCGAGCAGCAGCATAATGCTCAGGCCGGCGAGCAGGATGTCGAGCGCGATCTCGTTCGGCGTCTTCTTGCGCTTGGCGCCCTCGACCATGCCGATCATACGATCGAGGAAGGTCTCGCCCGGGTTGGCGGTGACCTTCACGATCAGCCAGTCGCTCAGCACGCGCGTGCCACCGGTGACGGCGCTGCGATCGCCTCCACCCTCGCGGATCACGGGTGCGCTCTCGCCGGTGATCGCGCTCTCGTCGACCGACGCGACCCCTTGCAGCACCTCACCGTCGCTCGGGATCAGGCCGCCGGCCTCGACGCGCACGAGATCACCCTTGCGCAGCTGTCCCGAGTCCACGATCTCGTGGGTGCTCCCGAGCAGCCGTGTGGCGCTGACGCTCTGCCGCGCCTTGCGCAGCGTGTCCGCCTGCGCCTTGCCGCGTCCCTCGGCCATCGCCTCTGCGAAGTTCGCGAACAACACGGTGAGCCAGAGCCACACCGTGACCGCCAGGATGAAGCCCGCGGGCGCTTCGCTGCGAACGAACAGCGCGTGCAGCCAGAGCACCGTGGTGAACGCAGAGCCGACCTCGACCACGAACATCACCGGATTGCGGAGCATGTGCCGCGGGTCGAGCTTCACGAACGAGTCACGCAGCGCCGTCTTGACGATCGAGCCCTGAAACAGCGGACGTGCTGGCTCCAGAGGCATATCCATGGTCTGTTTACTCATGGTCATGGCACTTCACCGCATGCTCAGTTGTTCGACGATCGGACCCAACGCGAGCGCCGGCACGAACGTCAGCGCACCGACGAGCAGTACCGTGCCCGCGAGCAGCACCACGAACAGCGGCGTGTGCGTCGGCAAGGTTCCCGACGTGGTGGGCACGCTCTTCTTCTTGGCGAGCGAGCCCGCGATCGCGAGCGCCGGCACGATCAGCCAGTAGCGCCCGATCAACATCGCGATGCCGATCGCGACCGTATAGAACGGGCTGTTGACGGTCAGCCCCGCGAACGCGGAGCCGTTGTTGTTCGCGCCCGAGGTGAACGCGTACAGGATCTCGCTGAAGCCATGCGCGCCCGGGTTCGCGACCGCATCGCCGCCGACGATCACCGCGATCGCCGTGCCGATCAACACCGCCGAGCAGGGCAGCAAGATCATCAGGCTCGCCATCTTCATCTCGAAGGCTTCGATCTTCTTGCCCAGGTACTCGGGCGTGCGACCGACCATCAGACCTGCGATGAACACGGCGACGATCGCGTACGCGAGCATGCCGTACAGCCCCGAGCCGACGCCGCCGAACACCACCTCGCCGAGCTGCATCAGCCACATCGGGATCGCGCCGCCGAGCGGCGTGAAGCTGTCGTGCATCGCGTTGACCGAGCCGTTGGAGGCTGCGGTCGTGGTCGCGGCCCAGATCGCCGAGCCGACGACTCCGTGGCGAACTTCCTTGCCCTCCATGTTGCCGCCGATGACGTCGTGCAGCAGCGGGTTGCCTGCTTCTTCCGCGGCGATCGTGCCGAGGGCAAGCGGAACGAAGATGACCAACATCGCCGCCATCACGGCCCAGCCCTGGCGCTTCTCCTTGACGAGCGCGCCGAACGTGAAAACGAGTGCCGCAGGGATGAGCAGGATCGAGACCAGCTCGACGAAGTTGGAGAACGGCGTGGGGTTCTCCAGTGGGTGCGCCGAGTTGACGTTGAAGAAGCCGCCGCCGTTGGTGCCGAGCTGCTTGATCGCGAGCTGCGAGGCGACGGGGCCCAACGCGATCACCTGCTCGAGTCCCTCGAGCGTCGTGACCTCGGCGCTGCCGGTGAACGTCTGCACGACACCCTGCGAGACCAGGATGAGTGCCACCAGCAACGAGAGCGGAAGCAGGACGTGCAGCGTGCTGCGGGTGAGGTCGACCCAGAAGTTGCCGATGCCGTTCGCGGTCCGGCGCGTGAAGCCGCGAAGGAACG
>DASUME010000564.1:0-15513 GCA_036277895.1 Polyangiales bacterium | reverse complement strand
CCAGGCCGATGAAGCAGAGCAACACCGTGTACCCGCTGTCCGCGGCTTCGCGAAGGAAGCGAACCTTCTCCTGCGCCGGATCCGAGAACACCGTCTCGAACACGAAGCTCTCGCGTGCCGCCACCAGGTTACGTCGCACCTGCCCTGCGACCTCGGCCGCGCGGTAGGCGTCGACCTGGAGCACGCTCGCGAGCTCGTCCGCGTTCACGAAGCGCAGCCCACTGCGCTGCAGGTGCGCGCCGTGGAAGGTCGACTTGCCCGCCCCGTTCGGGCCTGCGATCGCGACCAGGATCGGCCGCCGATCGAGCAGGTTCATCGCTCGTGGAGCGGCTCGAAGGCGCGGCCGTGCAGCCGTCCGAGCGTACGCCGTCCGTCCTCGTCGATGCGTACGAACACGCCGCGCTCCAGCGTGCGCTCGTAGCGTGGGAACGGCCGCGCATCACGCTGCGCGCGGAAGCGTGTGTGCCCCTCGGGCGTGTCGACCTCGAGCGCCTTCGACAGCGGAACGGAGCCGCGTCGCTTCTTCAGCGCCAGCACTTCGTCGCCGCGTAGCACTGCCTCCACCACTCGGCCGAGCCGCGCCCAGTGTTCGATCTGGCTCGCGATCGAGCGCTCGGCGATCTCGCCCGTCTCGCGCGCGTCTTCGACCAGGGCGTCGGACAACTTCACCGGCTGCGGCATCGACTCAGGGTAGCAAAACGCTACCGGCCTCGCCACGGGCCAGGCTGTGAAGGGGCTTACGCGTCGCGGGTCAGCCTGCACCGGCCCAGTCCAGGCGCTGTACGTCGTTCCAGGGTCAGTGGTATGGTTTAACCGCAAGCCATGCAGCGCCGGTTCGACGATCTCCTTCGTGAGTACGCACAGTTCGGTAGTCTGCCCTCGTTCCTGGCGCCGGCTTGTCTGGTGCGTCACGGAGACGGCGAGAGCGACGGCGAGAACGAGCAGCCGCTGGACACGACGGCCATGATGGCCCCGCTCCCGCGCCGCTACTCGCTGCGAACCGAGCACACGGCGACGCTCGGGCTCGTCTACCCGCTGATCAAGCGCGAGGGCAGCGCCTTCGCCCACATCGGGATCGGCCGCGCCACCAACGTCGACGTCCAGGTCCCGCTGGTGGGCATCTCGAAGTACCACGCGTACGTGAACATCGGCAGCAACGGCGAGTTCACGCTCGCGGACGCCGGCTCGCAGAACGGCACGCGGCTGGTGCTGGAGCGGCTCGAGCCTCGTCAGCCGCGCGAGCTCGCGTCGGGCACACGCGTCTACCTCGCGCACTACGCGTTCACGTTCTTCACGCGCGGCGGCCTGCTCGAGTACGTTCGAACCCAGCGCACGCCTCTTGCGGGCGGCGCGTAGGCCTACTCGAGCGGCGCAAACACGATCGCCAGCTCTTCCGGTGGCTCGCCCTGCACGGGCTTCTTCACCGGTTGCTGCGCGACCGTGAAGCGCATCCAGATCGCGGCTCCGCTGGCCGCGTGCGTCGCGCGTACGCGGCACGCGCGCTTGCTGTCGGTGCTCTCCGACGCGACCTCGCTGAACGTCGAGAACGCAAACGGGACCTTCACCGCGGACGAGGCGGCTTGCCGTGCGGCTTCCTGCACGGCGGGCGCGTCGCATGCCGGCAAAGCATGCGCATCGTCCGGCTTCGCACAGCCCACGAGGAGGAGCAGCAGCAGCGACGCGCGAGAGCTCACGGACAGATCAACGGCCGGAGCACCGCAGAGCTTTAGCGGAGGCTCGTGTGGGCAACATCGCAGCTTGCCCGAGGCGGGTGCTATAGCGACGACCGACCGGCCATGAGCTTCGACCTCGACGAATACCTCGAGCGCATCGCGTACGACGGACCGCGCGAGCCCACGCTGCACGTGCTGCATGCGCTCACCGCCGCGCACAGCCAGACGATCCCGTTCGAGAACCTCGACGTGATGCTCGGCCGCCCGGTCCGGCTCGAGCTCGACGCCGTGCACGACAAGCTCGTGCGCCAGCGCCGCGGTGGGTACTGCTTCGAGCAGAACGGCCTGTTCCTGCACGTGCTCGCCCAGCTCGGCTTCACGGTCCTGCCCTTGAGCGCGCGCGTTCGGCTGCAGCGGCCGCGCGACTTCACCCCGCCGCGCACGCACCTGTTCGTGCGCGTGGAGCTCGAAGGGCAGAGCTGGCTGACCGACGTCGGCGTCGGCGCGATGTCGCTCACCAGCGCGCTCCGGCTGGTGCTCGACGTCGCGCAAGAGACGCCCCACGAGCCGCGACGAATCGTGCACGAGCAGGGACGCTTCTTCCATCAAGCGTACTTCGCCGAGACCTGGAACGACGTCTACGAGTTCACGCTGGAGCAGATGCCGCCGATCGATCGCGAGCTCGGCAACTGGTACACGAGTACGCATCCGAGCTCGCACTTCCGGACCGCGACGATGGTCGCGCGCGCCGCCCCGGACGGTGCGCGCATCACGTTGCTGAATCGCGAGCTGAGCTTTCGCCAGCGCGATGGGCGCGCCGACAAGCGCGAGCTACGCGCGCACGAAGTCGAAGCCGCACTGCTGGAGCACTTCGGCCTGCGCTTGCCCGAAGGCGCGCGCCTTTAGTCGATCATCGCGTTCCAGTGGCCGTCCGTCGTGCGGCAGTAGGTCGTGCCCAGCGCGACCAGGCACGTCTCGTAGCCCAGCGCCGAGAACGTGACGGGCGCCGAAGCCGGCGGGCTGTCGTAGTTGCCCTGGTTGATCTTCACGCTGTTCAGCTCGACGTTCTTCTGCCGCGAGACCGGCGTGGGCTGCGCGCTGGCGGGCACCGTGGTGGCGGCCGCGAGAAGCCCTGCGCCGATCAGCGCGAGGCACGTGCGTGTGTTCATGAGGTGGCTCCTTTGTGACAGATGAGTGCCAACATCATCCGACTCGGAGACCGTCCCGTCCAGCCCCGCATTCCAAACGATCTCGCAGTGGTGACCGCGCACACGGGCAAAAAACCCGTCAGGCGCGAGGTGACATGACCTCGCAGTCGCCTGTCGGGGATGTCCGCCTCGAGTGACCGCGAACTGTCCGAAAAGCGCTCCGGAAGACTTCCCCTGCAGCACTTGGCGTAAGGCGGGCAGCGAACGGCGACTGACACGCGCACTAAAACCGTCGTCCAGCTCCACCACTCCGTCGGCACGCAGCGCACGCGCGCGAGGCTGATCAGCGCACCGCGTTGGGCTTGCCCCGCCACCACTCACGGGCGACAACGGCGGCATGCGTCGCCCTTGCTGCCTGCTCGCGCTCATGATCGCCTGCGGAGACTCGGATCCGAAAGACCCCGCGCTGGATGCGGGTCGAGACGCTGCCCGCGAGGTCACGGACAGCGCGCCGCCGCTCGACGCGGCCGCCGCACGCGATGCGGCCCTGCAAGACGCCACCAGCCCCTCCAGCATACGTCTGCCGCCTGCGAATGGTGGACTCGATTACCAGCTCGGCGGCGCCTACACGCCGCCCGCGGGCGTCACCATCGTCGCCCGCGATCGCGCCGCCACGCCCGCGGCGGGTCTCTACAACGTCTGCTACGTGAACGGCTTGCAGGCGCAGGAGAACGAAGCCGCCGACTGGCTCGCGAACAACCCCGACCTGATCCTGCGGGACAACGGCGGGCAGCCGGTGGTCGATCGCGACTGGAACGAGATGTTGCTCGACGTCAGCAGTGCAGCCAAGCGCGAGCGGCTGGCAACGATCGTGGGTGGCTGGATCGCAGGCTGCGCAGAGGCGGGCTTCGACGCAGTCGAGATCGACAACCTCGACAGCTACGCGCGCTCGGGCGGCCGCTTGCGCGAGGACGACGCGGTGCTGTTCCTGGCGCTGCTCTCGGCGCGCGCACACGCGCTAGGCCTCGCGATCGGCCAGAAGAACGCGACCGAGCTGGCACCACGCCGGCGCGAGCTGGGGACCGACTTCGCTGTGGCCGAGGAGTGCTCGCGCTACGACGAGTGCGAGGCGTACATCACGGCCTACGGCGCGAACGTGCTGATGATCGAGTACCGCCGCGCCGACTATCAGAAGGGCTGCGCGGCCCACCCGGACTTCTCGATCGTGCTGCGCGACGTCGACCTGGTGACCGCCGGCGCCAGCGGCTACGTGTTCGAAGACTGCTGAGCGGCGTCCTTAAGTTCGCACCCACGAGAGGGCCGCTACGCCGCTTAGCGAGTTCTTAGGGAGCGCCAGGATCTACTTAGGATGCCCCCCGCGGCCGGTCCGCCATGCTCTGGTCATGCGTAGTTTGTTGCTGCTGTGCGCCCTGGCCGTCTGCCTGATCCTCGTCTGTAAGCCTTCGGAGTTGCAGACGGATGCCAGCGCGCCCACGGTGGCGCCCGTGGAGCTCGAGGGCGTCCTGGAGGCCGAGCCCGCAGCGCCGAAGCCGAGCCTGCTGTCCTTGCTCACGCTCGGCGTCGCGGTGCTCGGCGCCGTCTCCGGTGGGGCTGCGGAGTCTCCGCTCGACGCCAACGCGCAGCTCGCCGTCCGGATCGCCGACACCACCGCGCAGCTCGAAGCCAGCGCCGAGCGCGTGGCCGACGCCCGCGCGCGCTGACGTTATTCGGCCGCCTGCAGTCCGAGGATGAGCTGCAGGGCACTGACCATCGCCGGCCCCACCGTGCGCAGCTGCTCACGATGCACCGACGACAGCTCGTGCAGCATCTCTTCGCCCTCGGCCGTGAGCCGAAGCAGCACCTCGCGCTTGTCTGCCGACCCACGCTCGCGCGCGAGCAAGCGCCGACGCTCGAGCTTGTCCACCAACGCGACGGCGGTGTGGTGCTTCACGCACAAGCGATCGGCGGCCAGGCGAATCGTGGGCCGCGCATCGCCCGACATGCTGCGCACGATGAGCAGCAGCTGATGTTGCTGCGGCTCGATGCCGGCGCTGCGTGCAGCCTGCTCGCTGAAGGCGAGGAACTTGCGGATCTCGAACCGAAAGGCCGCTAACGAGTGATAGTCGGTGTTCGAGATCTTGCCCAACCTCCGCATCGCTTAGCACCGGCCGCGCGCGAACACACGCTCGTCCCCCGCACAATATCGAGCTTCGATTGTATCGGCTCTCGATGTTTCTCGACGCATCCCGACTCGAAACATCACCGCAATCGGAGCTGGGTAGAGATCCAGCTTGAAGACATCCTCCGTCGAGAGCGTGTGCCCTTACTGCGGGGTTGGCTGCGGCATCGTGATGGAGGTCGCAGACAACAAGGTCATCAAGCTCAGCGGCAACAAGCGGCACCCGACGAACTTCGGCCGCCTGTGCACCAAGGGTAACACGGCCGCGCAGGCGCTCACCGAGTCCGGTCGGCTCGAGTACGCGCACGTCCGTGCGGCGCGTGGCGAAGCGCCCAAGCGCACCGGCATCGAGGAAGCGATCGCCGAGACGGCACGCCGCCTGCGCGCGCTGCTCGACGCGCACGGCCCGGACGCGATCTCGTTCTACGTCTCCGGGCAGATGTCGATCGAGGCGCAGTACCTCGCGAACAAGCTCGCCAAGGGCTTCATCCGCACCAACAACATCGAGTCCAACTCGCGCCTGTGCATGGCCAGCGCCGCCAGCGGCTACAAGCTCTCGCTCGGCTCGGACGGACCGCCCGGCTCGTACCAGGACTTCGACGCCACCGATCTGTTCTTCGTGATCGGCGCGAACATGGCCGACTGCCATCCGATCCTGTTCCTGCGCCTGATGGATCGCGTGAAGCAAGGGGCGCAGCTGATCGTGGTCGACCCGCGCCGCAACGCGACCGCGGACAAGGCCACGCTCTACCTGCCGATCAAGCCCGGCACCGATCTGGCGCTGCTCAACGGGCTGCTGCACCTGCTGGTCAAGAACGGACACACGGACGAGCAGTTCATCCGCGAGCACACCGAGGGCTGGAGCGAGCTGCCGGCGTTCCTCGAGACCTACACGCCTACGTACGTCGCCGAGCTCACGGGTCTGCGCGTCGAAGACATCGAGCGCGCGGCGGCGATGATCGGCAGCGCGAAGAACTGGATCAGCCTGTGGACGATGGGCCTGAGCCAGAGCGTCAAGGGCACCTGGCACACCAACGCACTGTGCAACCTGCACCTCGCCACCGGCGCGATCTGCAAGCCTGGCAGCGGACCGTTCTCGCTCACCGGGCAGCCCAACGCGATGGGCGGGCGCGAGATGGGCTACATGGGTCCGGGACTTCCCGGTCAGCGCTCGCTGCTCGCCAAGAAGGACCGCGCCTATGTGGAGCAGATGTGGCGGCTGCCGAGCGACAGCTTGCGCACGGACATGCCCGCTGGCGGCGGCACGATCAAGATGTTCGAGTCCATGCGCGCCGGCGAGGTGAAGGCGTGCTGGATCATCTGCACCAACCCCGTCGCCAGCGTGGCCAACCGCCAGACGGTGATCGACGCGCTCGCCAAGGCCGAGCTGGTGATCGCGCAGGACGCGTTCCTCGACACCGAGACCAACCGCCACGCGGACATCCTGTTGCCGGGTGCGCTCTGGGCCGAGGCCGAGGGCGTGATGATCAACTCCGAGCGCAACATGACGCTGATGCCCAAGGCGGTCGATCCGCCCGGCGAGGCGATGGCCGACTGGAAGCTGATCGCACGCGTCGCCTCGGCGATGGGGTATGCAGACGCCTTCGCTTACCAGTCTGCAGACCAGGTCTTCGACGAGCTCAAGCAGGCCTGGAACCCCAAGACCGGCTGGGACGTGCGCGGCGTGAGCTACGCGCGGCTGCGCGAGACACCGCTGCAGTGGCCGTGTCCGCCCGACTCCGCGCAAGACCGCAACCCGATCCGCTACCTGAACGACGGCATCAGTCAGACCTTGCTCAAGACCAAGGACGGCGCGCAGCCGCGGATCGCGTTTCCCACCGAGAGCGGGCGGGCGATCTTCTTCGCGCGTCCTTGGGTGCCGTCCGGCGAGATGCCCGACGACGACTTCCCCTTCACGCTCAACACCGGCCGTCTGCAGCACCAGTGGCACACGCTGACCAAGACCGGGAAGATCGCCACCCTCAACAAGCTCAACCCCGGCCCGTTCGTCGAGCTGCACCCGGACGACGCCGCCCAGCTCGGCATTCGCGACAAGGACAAGGTGGAGCTGCGCTCGCGGCGTGGTCGCGCCGTGCTGCCGGCGGTGGTGACCGACCGCGTGCGCCCGGGCGACTGCTTCGCGCCCATTCACTGGAACGACGTATATGGCGAGAACCTCAGCATCAACGCTGTCACCAGCGACGCCGTGGACCCGATCTCGTTTCAGCCGGAGACCAAGTTCTGCGCCGTCGCGCTCGCGCTGGTCGAAGCTGCGCACGTGCCCGCGGCAGCTCCGGTGAGCGGCGGCACGTCGCGCGTCGATGGCCTGGCGCGCGCATTCGGCGTCGAAGAGCCGCCGCCGCTCGCGCTCGATGCGCAGCAGAAGCTGTATCTCCAGGGCCTGCTGCTCGGCCTGCGCGAGGCCAGGGACGAGGGCGTGCCGGTGCTGCCTCCGGCCGCGCCCTTCGACAGCGACAAGCGCATGCTGATCGACGGCCTGCTGGCGGGCATGTTCGCGCGTACCCAGCTCACGGGCGCACCTGCGCTGCCCGCGCGACCGCCGATCACCATCGTCTGGGCCTCGCAGACCGGCAACGCCGAGGGCGTCGCCACCGAGGTGGCCAAGCGCCTGCAAGCCGATGGCGAGACGGTGAAGGTGAGCGCGATGGACGGCTTCGGCTTCGCGGGCCTCGCGGCCGCCAAGCGCCTGCTCGTGATCACCAGCACGTTCGGCGACGGAGATCCGCCCGACAACGGCGTCTCGTTCTGGAGCGCGCTGGCCGCCGACTCCGCGCCCAAGCTCGCGGACACCGAGTTCGCCGTGCTGGCGTTTGGAGACTCCAACTACGATCAGTTCTGTGGCTTCGGACGAAAGATCGACGCGCGGCTGGAGGCGTTGGGTGCCAAGCGCTTGGTCCCGCGCACGGACTGCGAACCTGACTATCAGGAGCGAGCCAAGGCCTGGGTCGACAACGTCGTCAGCGCGTTCAAGGGCCAGCCCAGCGTCGAGACGGTCGTAGCTGCGCCCCCGCCCCCGGCCACCTCGACGTTCAGCCGCAACCAGCCGTTCCCATCGCGCCTGGTCACCAACGTGCGCCTGAACGCGAACGGCGCGGACAAAGACGTGCGGCAGCTCGGCTTCGATCTGACGGACTCGGGCCTGCACTACGAAGCGGGCGATGCGCTCGGCGTGTGGCCCGTCAACAGCCCCGAGCTGGTCGACGAGCTGCTGAGCGTGCTCAAGCACGACGGGCAGACCGTGGTCGAGGTCGCTGGCCTCGGCCCCATGCCGCTCGCGGAGGCGCTGCTCCGCCACTACGAGATCGGGCGCATCACGCCGGAGATCCTGCGCTTCGTCAGCGAGCGCGCCGCCAGCCGTGGTCTGTCCGCGTTGCTCGCCCCCGAGCGCAAGAACGACCTCAAGCGCTGGACCTACGGCAAGCAACCCGTCGATCTGTTCTACGATTTTCCGATCGAGGCCTCGATCACGGACTGGCTGGGCGTGCTCAAGCGTATGCAGCCACGCTCGTACTCGATCTCGTCGAGCCCCAAGACCGATCCCAACCAGGTCCAGCTCACGGTCTCGACCGTGCGCTACACGTGCGAGGGCCGTACCCGGCGCGGCGTCTGCTCCACCTTCATGGCCGATCGCGCGGCCGACACCAGGGTTCCGATCTACGTCGTGAAGTCGGCGCACTTTCGTGTGCCGCAGTCCCCAGAGACGCCGATGATCATGGTCGGGCCAGGCACCGGCATCGCACCCTTCCGCGGCTTCCTGCACGAGCGTCGCGCGCTCGGCGCCAGCGGCAAGAACTGGCTGTTCTTCGGCGAGCGCAGCGCGGCCCAGGACTTTTACTATCGCGCCGAGCTCGAGGCGATGGAGACCGACGGCACGCTGCACCGCCTCGACACCGCGTTCTCGCGCGACCAGCTGCAGAAGGTGTACGTGCAGCACAAGATGATCGAGCAAGGCGAGCTGCTCTGGGACTGGCTACAGCAGGGCGCGCACTTCTACGTCTGCGGCGACGCCACGCAGATGGCCAAGGACGTCGACGCCGCGCTCAAGCAGGTCGTGCAGACGCACGGCGTGATGAGCGCGGACGATGCGAGCGCTTACGTCAGCAAGCTGGCGCAGGACAAGCGCTACGTGCGCGACGTCTACTAAACGTGGCTGAGGCGCTGCGTCGCCACCGGGCGCACCTCGCGCTTGACGGCCTCGGTCTGCAGCAGGTCCGAGAACAGCGCGCGGAAGTGCACCAGCGCCTTGCGTAGATCCTCGGTCTCCGCGGTGCCGTGCTCGCTCTTGACCGCAAGCTTGCGCGCCGAGCGGTAGTGCTCGATCGTGCTGGAGTGCTCGACCGATAGGTCCGACACGCGTTGATCGAAGTCGCCGTTCGGGTAGCCACGGGCGCGCATCACGTCCTGCACCAGCGCGTCCGCGGCCAGCACGGCACCGTTGGGGTCATCCACGAACAACTGCTGCACCCTGCCCCACTCGGCGCTGAACTGGTCGCACTGCGCCTCACTCAGCGGGTGGATGTCGAGCGCATCGCGGCGCTTCTGACGCGCGAGCAGCTCACGCTCGGCGCGATCGCGGCTGCCGTGCTCGGCGAGCAGGCGCTCGTACTCCGGGCCGAAGTGCTCGCGCAGCTGGGTAGAGCGCTTCAGCCGGCTCCAGCGCACAGCGGCGATGATCACGGCGCCCAACACCACGGCGCCGGCGATCAACAGGATCAGCGCGGTAAGATCGTTGTTCATGGTTCGCTCTCCGGTGCGATGTTGCTACGGCAGGCGCGGCTGCAACCCATGTGCCTCGTCGCCAGCGCTCACGTGCCGAGCCTCACAACGGCCGTATGCTTGGCCGATGCTCACGCTGGTGATCGGCAACAAGAACTACTCGTCCTGGTCGCTGCGGCCCTGGCTGTACATGCGCCACTGCGGAATCACGTTCGAGGAGCGGCGGCTGCTCCTTCACACGGCCAGCTTCGCGCGCGACGTCGCGGGCTTCGACGCTGCGGGCATGGTGCCGATCCTGCTCGACGGCGCGATCGCGGTGTGGGACTCGCTGGCGATCATCGAGTACGTGGCGGAGTACCGCCGCGAGGCCGCGCCCTGGCCGGGCGAGCGCGCCGCACTGGGCCACGCGCGCTCGCTCGCCGCGGAGATGCACGCGGGCTTTCGCGCGCTGCGCATGGAGCTGCCGCAGAACCTACGCCGTCGCGGCGTGCCTCCGCGCAAGCCGCTCTCGGACGCGTGCACGCGCGACGTGCACCGCATCGACAGCACCTGGCAGCGCTGCCTGCAGGCACACGGCGGCCCGTTCCTGTTCGGCGCCTTCAGCCCGGTGGACGCCATGTTCGCGCCCGTGGCGATGCGCTTTGACAGCTACGCCATCGCGCTCTCCGACGACGCCCAGCGCTACGTCGAGACGTTACGCAGCCTACCGGCGCTGCTCGAGCTGCGCGCGGCCGCCGCGAACGAGGTCGAACGCCACACTCTCTACGACGAGGTCTGAGCGTTACTGATCGTAGTAGCTCATCGGCTTACAGCCCTCGCGCTGCGTGACCTCCAGCCACCAGGCGGAGACCCGCTCCGCGTAAGGGCTCGCCCGATCCCGTAGGTAGGCGGCCACTGCACTCGTCTCGATCCTGAATTGCTCCTCGCGTTCTTGTGCGCGTGCGTTCATGGCAGGACTCCAGGTTTTTGCGTCAGTGTGCTCGGTGCGTGGCAAGCCCGATGCCAGAGCCTATTCCCTACGAGTTTGTCT
The DNA here is from genome assembly GCA_036277895.1 of Polyangiales bacterium. Taxonomy (GTDB): domain Bacteria; phylum Myxococcota_A; class Polyangia; order Polyangiales; family DASUME01; genus DASUME01. The sequence continues at coordinate 4,746 of DASUME010000564.1, read as the reverse complement.
TCCGTCACCACGCCAGCATTACGGAAAGCTACACCTTCGTGCCTCAGGTTGCCGGTGCGCCGTGGCGAAACGGTACCGCAGTGGCTCGCGATCGAGCACACCGACCAGTCCGTGGCCAGTACGAGAGGGCGCGGAAAGTTGCGTGCGTCCGTGAGGGCAACGTGGAAGAGGAAGGACATGAGCGCACAGATCGAGAAGCTCGCCATCGACACCATCCGCACGCTGTCGATGGATGCCGTGCAGAAGGCCAACTCCGGACATCCCGGCACGCCAATGGCACTCGCCCCCGTAGCCTACACGCTGTGGCAACAGTACTTGCGGTTCGATCCTCAGGACCCCATCTGGCCCAACCGCGACCGCTTCGTGCTCTCGGTCGGGCACGCGTCGATGCTGCTCTACTCGCTGCTGCACCTGACCGGCGTGCGCTCCGTGAACGGCAAATACGAAGATCTGGAGGCACCGGCCGTCACGCTGGACGACATCAAGAAGTTTCGTCAGCTGGACTCGAAGTGTCCCGGGCACCCTGAGTATCGCTGGACCTCCGGCGTCGAGATGACCACCGGACCGCTCGGTCAGGGCGTCGCCACCAGCGTGGGCATGGCGATCGCCGAAAAGTGGATGGCCAGCTACTTCAACCGCCCGGACTTCACGCTGATCGAGCACGACGTCTACGCGGTGTGCGGCGACGGCTGCATGATGGAGGGCGTCTCCAGCGAGGCGGCCTCGCTCGCCGCCCACCTGAAGCTCGGAAACCTCTGCTGGATCTACGACAACAACCACATCACGATCGAGGGCGAGACCCACCTCGCGTTCAGTGAAGATGTGGCGGCGCGGTTTCGCGCGTACGGCTGGAACGTGCTGCACGTGACGGACGCCAACGACGTGCCCGCGCTCAGCAACGCGTTCGAGACCTTCAAGCGGACGCACGAGCGTCCAACGCTGATCATCGTGGACAGCACGATCGGCTACGGCGCACCGCACAAGCAGGGCACCCACGCTGCGCACGGCGAGCCGCTCGGCGACGAGGAGATCAAGCTGGCCAAGCGCGCCTACGGCTGGCCCGAGGATGCGAAGTTCCTGGTCCCCGACGGCGTGCGCGAGCACTTCGCCGAGGGCGTGGGCGCGCGCGGCAAGAAGCTGCGCACGGAGTGGCTCGCGCTGTTCGAGCGCTATAAGGCCGCGCACCCCGAGCTGGCCGACGAGCTCTACAAGATGCAGCACCGCGAGCTGCCCGAGGGCTGGGAAGCCGCCATCCCCACCTTCCCCGCGGACGCCAAGGGCCTCGCCAGCCGCGACTCGTCCGGCAAGGTGCTGAACGCGCTGGCGCAGAAGGTGCCGTTCCTGCTCGGCGGCTCGGCGGACCTGGCGCCCTCCACCAAGACGCGGCTCACCTTCGAGGGCGCCGGCGACTTCGAGGCCGCCACGCCGAACGGCCGCAACTTCCACTTCGGCGTCCGCGAGCACGCGATGGCCGCGATCCTGAACGGGCTCTCGCTCTCCAAGGTGCGCCCGTACGGCTCGGGCTTCTTGATCTTCAGCGACTACGCACGCCCCTCGATCCGGCTCTCAGCGCTGATGGAGATCCCGACCATTCACGTCTTCACGCACGACTCGATCGGCGTCGGGGAAGACGGTCCCACGCACCAGCCGGTCGAGCAGCTGGCAGCGCTGCGCGCGATCCCCGGCCTGTACGTGATCCGCCCCGCGGACGCGAACGAGGTGTCCGCGGCATGGAAGCTGATCATGAAGCTGAAGCACGAGCCGGTGGCGCTGGTGCTCACGCGCCAGCCGCTGCCCACGCTCGATCGCACGCAGTACGCGAGCGCGGATGGCCTCGAGCGCGGCGCCTACGTGCTGGCCGACTCGCCCAACCCGCAGCTGATCCTGATGGCCACCGGCAGCGAGGTCGGGCTGTGCGTGCAGGTGCACGAGAAGCTCGTGAAGAGCGGCGTGCGCAGCCGCGTGGTCAGCATGCCCTCGCTCGAGCTGTTCGAGAAGCAGACGCAGGAGTACAAGGACAGCGTGCTGCCGCCGTCGATCAAGGCGCGCGTCGCGGTCGAGCAGGCGGCCAGCCTCGGCTGGCATCGCTACACCGGCTTCGAAGGCCGCATCGTAGGCATGCACTCGTTCGGTGCCTCCGCGCCGCTCAAGGAGCTGCTCACGAAGTTCGGCTTCACGCCCGAGGCGCTGGAGAAGGTCGCGCGCGAGCTCGTCTAGCGGACGCGCCCCGCGAGCTGGTCGGCGAGGCGCACATAGAACGCATCGACGTCGAAGCGACCAAACCAGCCAATCTGCGCCCAGTGGTCGGCGTCGACCTCGTCGAGTGCTTCGCCCCACAGCTGCGAGAGAGCGGGCACGATGCCATCGTTGGGCCCCGCCTTGCGCAGCAGGTAGCTGTGGCCGATCGACAACATCGCGTGCACGCCGCCGCCGTCGAGGTTCACTGCCGCGACGACGCTCGCGTAGTGTACGTCGGGCGCGTCGATCACGCGCCGGTTGAACTCGCGCATGCGCTTGCTGGAGACGTCGTACACGCCGTCGACGTTGAGGCCCATGCGGTCGAGGATGCCGCGCGTGCGCCGCCACTCCCCGAACGCCAGCGCCATGTCCGCCAGCGGTGTGCCGTGGTGCGGCGTGCCGATCGTGGTCAGCGAGGCGACGCGGTCGCTGATGCCGTAGCGCGCCAGCGCGAGCCGCGCGTCGAGCCCCCCCATGCTGTGCGCGATGATGTTCACGCGCGCGTCGAGCCCACGCACCTGACGCGCCAGCGCGGCCGCGCGCAGGTCGATGCTCGCCGTCGGCGGCACGCGCGCGATGTACACCTCATAGCCCGCGCTACGCAGCGCGGCGGGGATGCCGCGAAAGTAGCTGTAGCCGAGCGGAAACGGCCCGATGCGATCGATGCCACCCCAGCCGTGCGCGAGCACGATCGGGTGACGCGCGCGCGGCAACGTTCGCGCAACGGCGGGGACCTCGACCGGTAGCCGAGGGCGCGCGGCCAGCGCCACCAGCGCGCCGGTGATCAGCGCACCGAGGACGACCCAGATCCACCACAGCTCGAACATCGCGCTCCGCTTGCGATAGCGATGCGCGCGTGAGCGGTCAAGCGATCAGCGGGCGGTCAGGTGCCCCATCTTGCCGCTCTGGTAGTCGCGCATCGCGGTCATGATCTCGTCGCGCGTGTTCATCACGAACGGCCCGTACGAAGCGACCGGCTCCGCGATCGGCTCTCCGCTGAGCACGAGCGCGCGCGCCGAGGCTGCGCCGAGCACCTGCACCGCGCCGCCTTCCCGCGCCAGCACCGCGAGCTGCCCGGGCGCGACCGTCTGTTCGTCCGCACCCACCGCGAGCTGACCTTCGAGCGCGAACACCATCGCCGCGTGCCCCTGCGGTAGCTCGAACTCCGCGCGACCTGCGTCGTCGAACGAGAGATCGAACAGCGTGATCGGCGTGTGGGTACGCGCCGGTCCACGCTCGCCGTTCAGCGAGCCCGCGATCAAGCGTGCGCGCGCCGCGCCGATCGTCAGCCGCGGGAAGTCCTTGTCGAGCAGCGACTGGTATCCGGGCGCGCTCATCTTGGCGCGCGCGGGCAAGTTCACCCACAGCTGCACCATCTCCATCTCTCCACCTTGCTCGGTGAAGCGCTGCGAGTGCATCTCCTCGTGCACGATGCCGCCGGCCGCGGTCATCCACTGCACGTCACCCGGGCCGATCAGCCCGCCGCCGCCGGCGGAGTCGCGGTGCTCGATCTCACCGCGGTACGCGAACGTCACCGTCTCGAAGCCGCGGTGGGGATGCTCGCCCACGCCGCGCCGCTCCGTGGCGGGCTCGAAGCTGCGCCGCGCCGCATGGTCGAGGAGCAGGAACGGACTCTGCACGCGCGGGTCACCGTTGGGCGAGATCACGCTCTTCACGCGGAAGCCGTCGCCCACCCAGTGCTCGGAGGTGGAGGCCAGCACACGCTCGACCGCACGCGGCGCGAGCACCTTGGTAGCTTGTTGTGGTTGCATGGTGGACAAAGCCTTGCTCCGGCCAAGCAGCTGGGATGTCGCGCCGCCCACGCCGAGCGCCGCCAGGGTGGCTGCGCCGCCGGTCAGTACGCGTCTCCTCGTCGTCCCGTTGGCCATGAACCGACTCTAAGGCGGGCCGGCCGCCGGCGTCAGAGCGCGTTCGCTTGACCTAAGGTTGCAAAAACGGAACGCTCCGGGCGTGGACGTCTCGAGCGACAACATCGCCACCTTCGTCGCGGTGGTGCGCCACAAGAGCCTGTCGGCGGCCGCGCGCCGGCTCGGGCTGCCGAAGTCCACGGTCAGCCGGCGCCTGGTGCGGCTGGAGCAAGATCTCGGCGCACAGCTGCTCCACCGCGACGCGCGCGAGATCGCGATGACCCCGACCGGGCGCCGCTTCTACGAGTCCGTGCTGGCGCCGGTCGAGGCGCTCGGCGAGGCGATCACGGCCCTGACCGAGAGCGGCGCGCGCGGTCCAATCCGGCTGACCGCGCCGCCGGATCTCGGCCGCATGCTGCTGGCGCCGATGTTCGTTGCGTTTCTGGAACAGCAGCCGGAGCTCGAGCTGGACTTGGTGCTGACCAACCGCGTGGTGGACATGGTCGACGAAGGCGTCGACCTCGCGATCCGCGCGGTGCGGCAGCCCGACGGGCACCTGATCGCGCGCAAGCTCTGCCCGGCGGAGCTGCAGCTGGCCGCCCGCCCCGGCACACAGCTCGACGAGGACCCACGCGCACTC
>DASUME010000563.1:0-8439 GCA_036277895.1 Polyangiales bacterium | reverse complement strand
CGCAGCGCGAGGATGGAAGTGCGATCGAGTGGCCGGCCGGCACGCCCGTGGGCATCTGCCGCTACGGCCGACGCAGCTGCGGCACGGATGGCGCATGGGGCACGTGCAGCGGCGCGATCGAGCCGCGCGGTCCAGACAGCTGCAACATCGCCGACGACGACTCCGACTGCGACGGGCAGCGCAACGAGTCGTGCCCCTGCGTGACCGGCAGCCAGCAGACATGCGGCACGGACGTGGGCAACTGCGAGACCGGCACGCAGACCTGCGACGACGGCAACTGGGGCACCTGCACCGGCCAGGTCATCGCGATGCTGAAGGACAGCTGCGATCCGAACGACGACGCGAACTGCAACGGTACGCCCAACGAGGGCTGCACGTGCATCAATGGCACCAGCGCGACCTGCAAGGAGGCGCTCGACTCGCTTGGCGTGTGCGGCGCGCGCAAGACCACCTGCAAGAATGGCGCGTGGGATCGCAGCGCGTGCCTGCCGGTCGCCGTCGAGACCTGCAACGACGACGGCAAGGACGAAGACTGCGACGGCGCGATCAACGAGCGGCCCGAGTGCGAGTGCACCTCGGGACGCCCGGTGGCGTGCTCCGCGCTCGGCGCAGAGGGCACGTGCGGCGACGGCTCCATCCCGTGCGTTCAGGGCAAGCTCGGCGTGTGCGACACGCTGCCCAAGGCCGCCGACACCTGCGCGTTCCTCAACGACGACGACTGCGACGGGGCGATCAACGAAGGCTGCCTGTGCGGCGAGGGCGAGCTGAACCCGTGCTCGGCGAACGGCTGCTCCGGCTTCCAGCTGTGCGACGCGAGCGGCGCCTGGGGAGCCTGCAGCACCTTCGCGTGTCCATGACGGAGGCTGCCCTCGAACCACACTCGCAGTGCATTTCGGTCGTTAGAGTCAATGGAGTGGCCATCGCGGGTCTATGGCATTCGGGGTCCGCCAGGTAAGTTGCGAGCTGTCTGCTGTGACACTCACTTAACCTTGCGTCACCTCGTTCCAGCCAAGACGGATTCAAACCCTGAGGCTGCCGCGAGCGCGCTTACGGAGGACGACTTGCGCAGCCTGCCGTCTCTTATGCTCGACCTTTCTTCGCCCTATCCTCGCCACGAGGCGCGCCCATGATGGTCTCGATCGTGCTCGTGCGCGGGATCCTCGCCGAGCTCAAGTCGCACCGCATCGACACCAGCTCGGTGCTGGAGGGGCTTTCCCTGACCGAAGACGCGCTCTCCGATGTCCGCGGACGCCTTCCGATCGCGGACTTCGAGGTGCTCGTCGAGCGCGCCATCGCGCTGCGCGCGGACCCGGGCTTCGGGCTCACGCTGGCGCGGAACGCGCCCGCCAACATGCTCCAGATCCTCGGCCTGATGCTGCTCTCTAGCCGTACGCTGCGCGACGCGTTCGCGCTGCTGACGCGCTACAGCGAGCTGACCGCCGACGGCATCTCGTACACGCTCGCGGAGCATGGCCAGCAGGCCACGTTCACCTTCCACTGCCCGATCGGGGTCGACACCACGTCGCGCTTCGCGGCGGACTTCACCCTGGTGACGGTGCTGCGCGTGTGCCAGCACTTCTTCGGCGGCGTCGCCGATGGGCCGCTCCGCGTGCTGTTCGAGCACGAGGCGCCCACCTACCGCGATCGCTACGAGCCGCTCTTCGGCTGTCCGGTGGCCTTCGGGCAGCGCAGCAATGCGCTGGTGTTCCCGCAGGCGATCCTCGACCAGGTGCAGTTCCACGCCGACTCGACGGTCAACGCCGCGCTCTGCCAGATGGGCGACCAGGTGCTGTCGGAGCTCTCGCGCCCGCGCAGCTTGTCCGATCGCATCCGTGTGCTGCTGCAGGCCAACGGCGCGCTGGCGTCGGTCGATCCGTCGCGGCTCGCGCGCGGCGTGGGCTTGACGCGGCGCGCACTGCGGCGCCGGCTGGCGGCCGAGGGCACCTCGCTCTCCGACCTGGTCGATGAGGCGCGCTGCAAGGTGGCGTGCGAGGAGCTGCGGCGCTCGGGCTCGATCGAGACCGTGGCCGAGCGCGTAGGCTACTCGGAGCGCAGCGCGTTCCATCGCGCGTTCAAGCGCTGGACCGGACAGACTCCGATCGAGTACGCACGCGGCAACCACGCCCCCAACGTCGCGGTGCCCACGATCACCGCGGCTTAGTGCGGTGTGAACGTGCCGGCGATCACCACACCGGGGGGCGGCGGCACCGAGTCGGGCACGAAGAAGTCCGGCATCAGCGGCACGTTCTTGTCGACGCGGTAGCGATCGAAGTCGCGCTCGCCCTCGCCGTACAGGAACGTGTCGTCGATCAGGAACTGACCCGTGAGCTCGCGGGCCGGCTTCTCGAAGATCGTGTGCGCGGCGTCCGCGAGGATCTCCGGCGTACGACAGCCGCGCAGGCTGTCCTTGCCGGTGAGCGCGAACTCCACGGCCGCGGTCGCGATCGCCGTGCGCGGCCAGAGCGCGTTGAAGGCGATGCCCTCGCGCTTGAACTCCGCCGCCATGCCCAGCACGCACAGGCTCATGCCGAACTTCGCCATCGTGTACGCCACGTGCGGCCCGAACCACTTGGGGCTCATGTCGAGCGGCGGCGAGAGCATCAGCACGTGCGGGTTCTTGGCTTTCTTCAGGTGCGGGATGCAGGCGCGCGAGACCAGGAAGGTGCCGCGCGCGTTCACCTGGTTCATCAGGTCGTAGCGCTTGAGCTCGGTCTCCAGCGTGCCGGTCAGCTGGATGGCCGAGGCGTTGTTGACGCAGATGTCGATGCCGCCGTACTTGGCGACCGTCTCCGCGACCGCGGCGTTCACGCTCGCCTCGTCGCGTACATCCACGATCAGGGGCAGCGCCCTGCCACCTGCGGCCTCGATCTGGTGCGCGGCCTCGTAGATGGTCCCGGGCAGGTGCTTGTGCGGTTCCGCGGTCTTGGCGGCGATCGCGATGTTGGCGCCATCGCGTGCGGCGCGCAGCGCGATCGCGAGGCCGATGCCGCGACTGGCACCGGTGATGAACAGGGTCTTTCCAGCGAGGCTCATGCGGGCATCTTGGGTCGAAGCCGGCCCCGAGCGCAATCAGCCTTCGCGCAGTAGCTCACGCGCAGCCTTGGCGCGCAGGTCGCGCAGCTCGACCGCGTGATCGAGCCGGTTCTGCCGGCGGAGCTCCGCCTCGGCGAAGCGCTGGTGCTCGATCGCGCTCTCCGGCTGCAGCGCCGGCACCGGGCGCGGCTTGCCGTGGTCGTCCATGGCCACGAACGTGAGGTACGCGGACGCGATGTGCCGGCGCTCGCCGCCGCCGTACCACTCCGCCTCGATCTTGCAGCCGATCTCCATCGACGTGGTCCAGGCGCGGTTCACGCACGCGCTGAACCAGAGCACGTCGCCACGGCGCGCGGGCTTCATGAAGTGGATCGCGTCCACGCTGGCCGTGACGCACACGCCGCCGGCGTGGCGGTCGGCCACGGTGACGGCGTAGCGATCGATGTGCGCCATGATCAGCCCGCCGAACACGGTGTCACTGGCGTTGAGGTCGTTCGGGAAGATCATGTACGACTGGTCGCGAACTGCCGAATAGGCGACCGTGCGCGGGGCGGTTGTCTCCATGGCCGCCGATTGTACTCAGAGAAGCCGCGCGCGCTTCGAGACCCATGCGATCGCGAGTACGATCGCCGCCACGGTCAGCCAGAACATCGGGTAGCCGTACTGCCAGCGCAGCTCGGGCAGGTACTCGAAGTTCATGCCGTAGACGCCGCACAGGAAGGTCAGCGGCAAGAACACGATGTTGACCACGGTCAGGCGCTTCATGACGCGGTTGGTACGGTGTGAGACCAGCGACATGTACGAGTTGAGCGCCTCAGCCAGGATGTCGCGGTCGACCAGCACGTCCTGCAGCACGCGCTCGACGCTGCCCACCACGTTGCCGAGCAGGCGCTGCGTGGTCTCGCTCAGGTACGGCGAGCGGCGCGTGGACAGGTCGCTCAGCGCGGCGCGCGCGGGCAAGACCAGCTTGCGGAAGTTGAGCAGGTCCGCGCTCAGCGTGGACACGCGCGCGAACACCTCGTCGTCGTCGACATCTTGCATCAGCTCGCGCTGCACCACCTCCACACGGTCCTCGAACGACTCCTGCACGCGGCTGTACTGCTCGGCGAGCTGATCCCAGAGCTCGTAGACCAGGAACGAGGGGCTGCGCGCGAAGCGCTGGAAGTCGTGGCGGTAGACCTTGCGCGCGGCTTCGAGGCAGCGGATCGGGCTGCGGTGGATCGACAGCAAGAAGCGCGCGCCCAGCGCGCAGTCGAGGCGCGCGCTGTCGAAGGTCTCCGCGCTGCAGTCGCGCACGGCAAAGTGGAGGTAGCCGTCGTAGCGGGCGAGCTTGGTCTCGGGGTGGCGGGTCAGCGCCTCGTCGATCAGGTCCAGGCTGATCAGCGAGAGCTCGCACAGCAGCGCGCGGGCGGCCTCCTGGTCGCGCACCTCGACGTCGACCCAGACGAACGTTCCGTGCTCCATGGCCGCGAAGATCTCGGACAACCCGAGCTCGCGCTCCTCGCGCTTCTCGAAGTCGAAGCCGAGCACGCGCACCTCGACTGGCTTCGGCGGCTGGGGACTCACCCTCCGGAGTCTCCCGCAAGATTGTTGCCGCCGCTTGGCGGCACGTTTTCAGCCTTCGCGCTGGGTCCACACGTGGTCGACCAGGCCCCAGTCTTTGGCTTCCTGGGCGCTCAAGAAGGTGTCGCGATCGAGCGTTCGCTCTACCTCCTCGTAGCTGCGACCGCAGTGCTTGACGTACAGCTCCGTGAGCCGACGCTTTACCTTGAGCGTCTCCAGCGCGTGGCGCTCCACGTCGGCCGCGGAGCCCTGAAAGCCGCCCGAGGGCTGGTGCACCATCACGTTCGAGTTCGGCAGCGCGATCCGGCGTCCCTTGGCGCCCGCCATCAGCAGCAGCGAGCCCAGCGAGCGTGCGGTGCCCATGCAGATCGTGGACACCGGGCTGCGGATGAACTGCATGGTGTCGTAGATCGCGAGCCCGCTGGTGACCACGCCGCCGGGCGAGTTGATGTAGAGCACGATCTCGTCGGTCGACTTGCTCTCCAGGAACAACAGCTGCGCGCAGATCACCGCGGACACCTTGTCGTCGATCGGACCGTTGAGGAACACGCTGCGCGTGCTGAGCATGTTGCCGAACACGTCGAAGGGATGGTCCGCAGCTTCGGCCGGCGCGCTCATGCCGCACACCGCAAGCGCTGCGCGCTCGCGAAGAACGTGAAGGCGCCGACCAGACGCTGGTGGCCGCCGTGGTCCAGGCGCAGGTACGTGCCTCCGCCGATCGCAGGCAACAGCGTGAAGGTCACCACGCTGTCGAGGTCGCGCTCGCGCCAGCGCAGGCGCAGCGAGCGCTCGCGCTCGACCTCCAGCACCTCGCACTCGATCTCGGTGCCGTGCTCGCGGAAGGTGCAGCGGTGGCCCTGCTCGGCCGCGAAGTCGTTCGGCATCAGCCAGGCCGCGAGCAGCGCGGGCTCGGTCAGCGCGCGCCACACCTTTGCCGGAGGCTCGTCCAGCTTGCACTCGAACGAGAGCGTGTCTTCGTCGTTCATGGCTCCTCCATCCCCCGTAGTACCGCCTTGAGTTTGTCCAACTTGGCCGGCCAGAACGCTCGATAGCGATCGACCCAGGTCACCAGCGGCGTGAGCCCCTTGGGGTCCACGCGATAAAATGCGTTGCGCCCGTCCTTGCGCACCGCCACCAGGCCGGCCGCGCGCAGAGCGGCCAGGTGCTGCGAGATCGCGGGCTGCGAGATCGGAAAGCTTGCCGCCAGCGCCGAGACGGAGTGCTCGCCGGCCACCAGCCGCTCGAACAGCGCCCGCCGGGTCGGATCGCCGAGCGCGCGAAACAGCGCATCCGTGGACTCTTGGGTCATCTCTCCGATCAATAAGCGATCGCTTATGCGTTGACAAGCCTGCGCACGCAGGTTGCAGGTTCGCGGAGGTCGTTGAAGATTCGGCCCGTGCAGCCCCAACCCGCGTACCGAACTTCCGTTGAACCCGAGCTCACGACCGCCATGCAGGCGCTGATCAACCCCGGCAAGGGCTACGTCGGCTGCCGCGAAGTGCTGGAGATCCTGGCGCAGGTCAAGACGCGCCTGGGCGAGCTGGGCTCGCTCCCCCTCGGCGACCTCGGCCACCGGCTGGTCGCACTGCGCTACTTCATCGCCAACGGCGAGACCTGGCTGCGCTTCTTCGCCTGGCAGCCGCCGCTCGAGAAGATCGATCCCAGCGCCCCCGAGCGCGTGCGCAAGCTCGCAGAGCGGGTAGCGGCGGCGAAGGCCGCGCAGCTCGCGTCGAGCACGGCTTCGCTGCCGCTGGCCGAGCTCGCCAGGACGCTCGAGCAAGACGCCGGCTTCGGCGAAGGTGCGCTGCAGCTGCTGTGTGCGATCCAGCGCGATCCCTCGCTGCCCGCGTCGCTGCTGGCGCGGCTGCGCGACGAGGCGCCGCAGCTGCACGCGGAGGCACCCCGCGTGGCGGACCTGATCTACCTCGCCAGCTACGACCTGACGCGCTTCCCGGCCACCACCGTGGGCGCCGCCGCGCTGCAGTACGTGATCGTCGCGGACAAGGGCGAGATGGGCGTGCGCGCCGTGCGCGAGGCGCTGGCGCTCGGCAAGACGCCGGTAGTGCTGCACAGCGCGACCGACGACGCCAACGCGCTGCAGGTGCGGCTCGCGCAGGCGGGTGGCGGCTTCGCGATCCCGCTCGCAGGCAACTTCCGCGAGAGCTACGCGAACCCCGTGCAGATGGCGCGCCGCGTGCGCGAGGTCTACGAGGAACGCTTCGAGGAGCGCGCCGAGGCCGAGCTCGCCCGCTCGGCGATCTACCCGGGCTACGGCCCGCTCGCCGAGAGCACGGCGGCGATCGAGCACTTCCGCAAGAGCGGCATCGTGTTCGTCGGCCCGATGCAGGACGTGGTCGAGCGCGCGGGTGACAAGCGCAAGTTCCGGCTGCTGGCGCAGTCGATCGATCCGGAGGCGGTGGTGCCGGGCATCGTGATCGACGATGACGATGCCGAGCAGATCGTGGCGGCCATCGAGGCGGGCCACGCCTCGGGCAAGTTCCAGTTCCCGGGGCGCCTCAAGGCCGCCAACGGCGGCGGTGGACGCGGCCAGGTGGTGGTGCCCGCGGCCGAGGGCGTGCGCGCGGCGGTGAGCAAGGTGCTCGGCGAGATCACGGCCAACGGCTGGGATCGCGGCGTGATGTTCGAGCAGAACATCTTCGAGACCATCCACCTGGAGGTGCAGGTGCTGCGCGATCGCTACGGCAACGTGCGCCACTTCGGCATGCGCGACTGCAGCGAGCAGCGCGCGAGCCAGAAGATCCAGGAGGAGGCGCCGCCGGCGCTGCTGCGCGCGTTCCCGGGCCTGACCGAGCGCATCTGCGCGGTCGCGACGCAGATCGCGGACGCGGTTGGCTACTGCGGCGCGTGCACGGTCGAGCTGATGTTCAAGAACGGCCACTTCTACCTGCTGGAGATGAACACGCGCATCCAGGTCGAGCACCCGGTCACCGAGGAGGCGCACCGCATCCGCACGGCCGAGGGGCTGATGCCGCTCGACCTGGTGGCGCTGCAGCTGCAGATCGCCAACGGCGCGCCGATCCCGTTCGCGCAGGAGGATGTCGTGATGACGCACGTGGCGCGCGAGTTCCGCATCAACGCGGAGAGCTGGCGCGGCGACGTGAAGGACTCGCGCGACGGCAAGCTCGGCTTGTTCGTGCCGAACGCGGGCGCCTTCGAGAAGCTGGTGGTGCCGAGCGCCGAGGAGGTGCTGCACGAGCTGACGCAGCGCGGCGTGACCGGCATCGACGACCTGACGGTGCGCTTCGACTGCGGCTTCGAGGCCAAGGACAAGCTGGTCAACAAGGACCCGACGTTCGGCAAGCTGATCGTGGCCGTGCAGACCAAGGACGAGCCAGAGGCCTATGAGCTGCTGCGGCTGGCCTCGCTCGAAGTGCTGGCGCGCACACGTATCGAGGGCCAGGCGCTGCGCCCGGATGGCGGTCCGATCAAGGGCGCCAAATTTCTAACGAACCTGCCCGAGCACACGCGCGTGCTGGAGGCGCCGCTGTTGCGCGAGCATTCGCACCGACCGGCCGAGGGCCGGCACGTGAACTGGGTGGCGGGCTTCCTGCGCGGCTGATCTCGGCGCGCGGCGATTGGCGTGCTGGACGACGCCAGCGCTGCGTGGCGCATCGCACCTGCGCCAGACAAAGCCTACTTCGCGAGCGTAGTTGTTCGGCCGCCGCATACGCGCGCTTGCGCGAATCGCCGCGTCGCGTGCACTGGGCAGGCGTTCGGCGCGGCGTACGATCGAAGCATGACGACCGCTTCATTCCTACCCAGCTTGATGCCGGAAGACGACGCGCAGACGCGCCCCATCCGCACCACGATCACGATCATCGC
>DASUME010000562.1:0-4214 GCA_036277895.1 Polyangiales bacterium | reverse complement strand
GAGCTCGCCGCGCTCGACCCGCCCCACGATCGTGTGCAGCGCGTCGAGGCGGGCGAGCTCGATGGTCGAGGCCTCGACGTGGGCTTGATGGCTGCGCTGCCCCCGCTCGTCGCTGACCGTCAGCAACAAGAAGGTGGGGAGCGCGAACACGGTACAGGCGTGCCCGAACCCGCGCGCCAAACGTGTGACCGCCTCGCCCACGCGGTGCGCGGGCAAGCCATAGCTCAACAGAGCGCAGCCGAGCTTCAGAATGCAGCGAAGCTCCTGTTCGCGCGCGCTCGGTTCAGCCTGCACCGTGCGGCTCCTGCTGCGCTTCGGCTTCGCGTGTGAGATACACCGCCGTTCCTCGCACGCGTTGTCGGGCATGGAGGCCATCGGGGAGCGGGGGCTCGGTCCAGTAGAACAGCCAGCGCGCGTCTGCAGGAGCGAGGTTCGTGCAGCCGTGGCTGCGCGGCTTGCCGAAGGTATCGTGCCAGTACGCACCGTGCAGCGCGTACCCGCGTGAGTAGTACTGCGTCCACGGCACCTCGCCGACCTCGTAGAGACCATCCAGCGAGTCGTCGCCGCTCATCGTGACGCTCAGGTGCTTGTCGCGGATGTGGAAGAGGCCCGTCGGCGTGGCGTGCAGGGCGTCCTCCTTGCCGCTTGAGATCAAGGTCGCGAACACGGCGTGATCGCCCTCGTAAGCGACCAGCACCTGCTGCGTCAGATCGACGTGGATCCACTTCTCCTGCGCGCCGATCTGAGTCGGTCGGGCGTGGGCGCGCGCGACGCGAACGCGCGCGAGTGGGACGGCGAACTCGCCCGGTCCAACCGCGTAGCGCGCGCCGCGTCGGCTGCGTACCGTGCGTAGCGGGAAGCGGCCGTGCGCGGCTGCGCTGCCCACCTTCTCGAAGCGACCGCGCCGTTCCCTGTAGAGCGGGGCCTCTCCTTCGGAATCGAGGAAGGCCCACGGCAGACGTGCGTCGCCCCGGAGCACGACACCGTGCATGTCCGGAGCGGGGCGTGGCTCCACATCGCGCGCGCGAACGTAGCGGCCGCGCACGGTCCGGTAGTAGCGACGCTTGCCCGCCGACTCGAGCCGGTCGAGCGCCAGAAAGACGTCGCCGTCGAGCGCGCCTTGTACCAGGTTGGGCGGCTGCGTCCGCGGAAGCGCGGCCTCCTCCCTCTCGGTCGGTATGCGCGTGAAGCGCAGTGCACCGGGCCTGATGACGCGTCCATAGTCGTAGAACAGCGGACGGTTCAGGTCCGGCTCCGGCTGACGAATCCAGAATGATTGGCGCGCGTCGCTGATCGCGACACCCTGACGGTCACACACGAAACCTCCTTCCGCGAGCTTGTACCAACCATGCTCGCAGCCGGCGCCGGAGACGGGTTTGACGCCAGCCAGCGAGGTGCCTCGGCGCACGATGCCGAAGCGCTTCGCCGACTGCTCGGGATCGGCGTACACCACCGTGTTGTAGTGGAAGGCGAGCGCGAAGAACGGCGCCGCGGCCTGATCGGGTCGAACCACGCGCGGACCGAGCTCCGCGTCACGCGCGCGCGGACCGGGTAGACGGTAGCGGCCTCGCTCACGCACGAAGGGCGCGCTCTTGGCGTCGCCACGCGCGCGTGATCCAGGAGCCTCGATCCACAGCACGCAGCCGAAGAGGGCACTCGCGGCGACAATGGATAGTAAGATGCGGACGCTTGCGATCATTCTGCAGTTCGTCAAGTATGCGTACTCCGAGCTGGACTCGGCGCACGAGTCTTCTTGCGGTGCGTCATACACATGACACGTGGCTGTTCTTGCGTCGCGGAGCTCGCGCGCGTGCGTACATGGAGGCGCACCTCATGACTACTCTCCTTGCTTCCCCTAGCGAGTCGCGCTCGACATGGCAGAGCAAGCTCGCGCAATGCGTGCTTCAGAGCCCGCTGCTGCAGACGGCGCCTAGCCTGTCCGGGCTTGCTCAGCTGCGTGAACGCCCACGCGTGATCATGATCGGCATCGGACTCGGCTCCAGGACCGCGCTCAGCGAGGGCTTGCCCTTCGATACCTTGGGCATGCTGCTCGCGGCAGAGCAGCTTCGGCGTGCGCTCGGGACGCCACATATGATCGCGCTGATCGCCGACCGACATGCTCTCAGCAACGGCTTCCTGGAGGGGCAGGTGCGCGCTCGCGCCGTCGAGGTGCACGCCCAGCTGCGCACGATCCAGCGCGCGCTGCGCATCCCGCTTCAGGTGGTACGTGCCGACACGCTGCACCAGACCGCGGAGCACCGTCAGGTGCTCGCGCAAGTTCAGGTCGTGCGTCGTGCCAGGGAAGCGCATCCGTACATGCAGCTCGAGGTTGCGGATACGGAGTGTCTTCGCCGCATCCATGGTCCGCTGCTCAAGCTCGGCTGGGCGCTCGGCTCCCGCGTCGAGCTGCCCTGCGGAACGCGCGACGAGCGCGCGTTCGACGCTTCGTTTCGCGCCTGGATCGGCACCGGCGTTGGCTTCGCGTACGTCGCGGCGGGCCGCACGCTGGACTCGAGCAGACCGTTCGCCGCGCCTTATCTGGTCCTGGATCCTCCACATCGGCTGCTGCTCTCGCGAAACGAGCGGGCTGACGAGAAGTTGTCGCGCTTCCTCGCCCGGGCTCCCCAGCACGCGCGTTGCCGCGTGCTCGGTCACCTGCGTCGTATCACTCGCGTCTACAGCGGCGAGATCGTGCCCTTGCGCGGGTCGGTGCCGCAGCGCGTGCGCGGCGTGCTTGCGCACATCTACGACCACGAGCACGCCGCGTGATGGAGTGGGTCCAAAACAAGCACCGCGTTGCGCGCTTCGTGCGAGAGCTCGCGCGCCACCGGGCGCGTCCCGATGACGTGTACATCAGCAGCTACCCGCGCTCTGGCACGACCTGGCTGCAGCTGCTGGTGCACTTGGTCCGCGGCGGCGAGCTGACGTTCGAGCACATCGCCGAGGTGGTGCCATGGTTCGAGCGCCCGCTCGCGCTGGGGCGCACCACGGCTGCTCAGTACGCTCGCATGACGGGTCCGCGTACCTTCAAGAGTCACCTGCCGTACGCGTGGCTGCCGCGCGGTGGGCGCTATGTCTACGTGCACCGCGATGGCCGTGATGTAGCGGTCTCGTACTATCACTTCTACCGCAGCCATCTTGGATTCCAGGGCAGCTTCGAGGCATTCTACGCGCTGTTCTTGCAGGGTGCGCTGCAGCACGGCTCCTGGTTTCGCCACGTCTCGGACTGGCGTCGCCGCGCGGACCAGGCGAACGTCTGCGTGCTCTCTTACGAGGCGCTGCAGCGTGACCCCGAGCCGGCGCTGCACGCGCTGGCCTTGCTGTGTCAGGTCACGTTGTCGCCGCCGCGCGTGCGCACGATCTTGGACTGCAGCAGCTTCGCTGCGATGAAGCGGCTCGAGGACAAGTTCGACCACGCGCGCGCAGAGACGAGCTCGCGCGTCGCATCGGGGGCCTTCGTACGGAGCGGGCGAGTGGGTGAGCATGTCGAGGTCTTGAGCGAACCGCAGCAGCGCAGCTTCGAGCTTACGATGCGCACGCATGGAACGCGCCGCCTGCCGGAGCTCCGGCTATCCCCGTTTCTGCGCTGATGGTGCGTCGCGTTCTGGCGGGACTCGGAACGCCTCCGAGTCCTTTCGGAAGCAATCCGAAGTTGCGCAGATCAGCCGCGCGAAGGTGACTCGGGTTCATGGGGGACCGGCATCAGGCATGCTCGCCGCGATGCCCCAACGCCCTCGGGGCGCCGCCCTGGGGCTCCAGTGCGGCGGGCGCTCGACTGCGGAGGGGCGCTCGCTTCCGTCGCAGGTAAGCCCTTGAGCTCGCCGGCTGCGACCTCCTCCAGCAGTTGGCGCGCTGGTTGCCGACGCTGGCTGCCGCGGGCCGCGTGATTCAAGAACAGACCGGTCAGCAGCAGCGACAGGCCGCGAAGCGGCGCGCTCATGATTATGTAGGCGCCGTAGCCCACCAAGATCGCGGCGAACAGCTGGCCCAGCCGCGAAGTAACCGCGGTGCCTTCTGCAAGTCGCGCGTGACCCACCAGAGCAGCGCGCGCAGCACGTGGCCGCCGTCGAGCGGGAGGCCGGGGAGCATGTTGAACGCAGCCAAGGTCAGGTTGAGCGGACCGAGCCAAAGCAGCAGCGTGGCAAGGGGGCCCGCAGCGCGTAACAGGTCCTTGGATGCACCGTCCGAGACACCGGTCGCGGGGGTCGCAAGCG
>DASUME010000561.1:0-4790 GCA_036277895.1 Polyangiales bacterium | reverse complement strand
GAGCCCGTGATCAGACCGGCGTTGTTCTTGGCGAAGTCCGCGTCCGACTCGCGCACCAGCTCGCGCGCGGTGGACACGTGCAGGCTCGCATCCGGCGTGGCGCCGTCGCTGGACGCATCGAGCGAGGCGTCGAGCGAGGAGCTGGCGTCGATCGAGCTGCTCGAGCCCGCGTCTCCCGCATCGGGACGCGCCGCGTCGCCGCGACCGCCGTCCGTCGGCTGATCGGGCTGGTAGCTGTCGTCGTCATCGCACGCGGTGAGCCCGAGCAGGCCGACCAACACGAGACCATGCACACGCGATCGCAAGAACAAATCACACCTCCATGGGGGCATCTGGTCTTGTATGCGAGACGTCGGTCCAGCGCAAGCCGGCCTGCGGCGCCAACGCACGCGACGTGCGATGTGCACGACGGAACGCGTCCGCCTGCGCGACACTGAGCGAGGGGGACGAGCATGAGGCGTCAGTACGTCGCGACAATCTCGCTGCTGCTCGCGTGCAGCGACGGCGGCACGAAGGGGGAGCTGGACGCGAGCACGCTGCCGGCCGGCGACGGCGGCGGCACCGCGGCACCACTCGACGGCGCGAGCCGCATGACGGACGCGCGCATCCGCCCGCCGCGCGACGCTACCAGCAGCGGAGACGGGGCCGCCTGCAACCACGCGGAGCTCTCGTTCGACCCGCGCCCGCCGACCACCGTGCTGCTCGTCGATCGCTCCAGCAGCATGTTCGACAACAAGCTCTGGGAGCCGCTCAAGGCCGGCGTGCTGTCGGTGGTGCAGCAGCTCTCGAGCGACGTGCGCTTCGGCTTCGCGAGCTACACGGGCAAGAACGGCGGCATGTGCCCGGACATGACGCAGGTCGCGGTGGCCGAGGACAACTACGCCGCGATCGCCGCCGCCTACAACGCGCTGCCCGCGCCGCCGTACAAGGGCGAGACCCCGACCGCGAGCGCGGTCGCCGCCATCGCCAGTGCGCTCGTCGCGCAGGAGGGCGACGCCAAGTCGATCGTGCTGGTCACGGACGGCGAGCCCGACTTCTGCGACGACGGCAACGTGACCTGTGCGCGCGACGCCGTCGTCGCAGCCGTGCAGGCGGCGTATCGCCAGGACGTGCGCACGTTCATCCTGAGCATCGGTGGACAGGTCGCGGGTGCACACCTGCGCGACGTCGCGAACGCGGGCGTGGGGCAGGGCGTGGTCGATCACAACAACAACGTGAAGAACCAGTGCACCGCGAAGGCCACCTACGGCACGAGCGAGGGCAGCGCGCCGTACTTCGAGCCGGACGTCGCCAACCAGGCGGCGCTGATCGAGGTGCTTGCAGGGGTGGTCGCGCGCACGCGTAGCTGCTCGCTCGACCTGGCGGGACGCGTGCGCGTCGATCTCGACCAGGCCGAGCGCGGCACGGTCTCGATCGACGACGTCTCGATCCCGTACGGCGGCGCCAACGGCTTCCGCATGAACACGGCCACTGAGCTTGAGCTGCTCGGCACGGCGTGCGAGCGCATCCGAACCACACGCGCGGTACGCATCGCGGTCGACTACCCGTGCGAGGCGATCACATACCTCTAAAGCAGCTTGTCGAGCGTGATGGGGAGCTCGCGGATGCGCTTGCCGGTGGCATGGAAGACGGCGTTCGCGATCGCCGCGGCCACGCCCACGATGCCGATCTCGCCCAGGCCCTTCACGCCGAGCGGGCTCACCACGTCGTCCTGCTCGTCGACGAAGATCACGTCGATCTCGCGCACGTCTGCCTGCACCGGGATGTGGTACTCGCTGAAGTCGTGGTTCACGTAGCGGCCGAGCGCTCCGTCCATGCGCGAGTGCTCGTGCGTCGCCATGCCGATGCCCCACACCACGGCGCCTTCGATCTGGCTGCGGGCGGTCTTCGGATTCAGGATCCGGCCACCCGCGATCGCGCTCACGACGCGCGTGACCTGGAGTGTGCCGAGCTGCGGATCGACCGCCACCTCCGCGAACACCGCCGAGTGGGTCGCGCTCGAATACTGCCCCTGTCGCTCCTTGTCGGGCTCGCTGGTTACCTCGAAATGCAGCTCCTTGCTGGGCGGGCCCTTGTCGAGCTCCGCGCGCAGCTGCTGGCAGACCTGCTGCACGGCTGCACCCGCCGAGGCCGCCGTCCAGGAGCCACCTTGCAGCGGCGCCTTCGGCAGCGACGAGTCGCCGAGCTCGACGCGCACCTTCTCCAGCGGCACCCCCGCCGTCTCGGCTGCGATCTGCGCCAGGATGGTGTAGGTGCCGGTGCCGATGTCCGTGGTGGAGGTCGAGATGGTCAGCGTGCCGTCGAGCGCGAGCACGGCGCGTGCGCTGGTCGCCTGCGACAGTGCCTCCCAGACGCCGGTCGCCATGCCCCAGCCGATCAGCTGGCCGTCGCGCTGCATCGAGCGCGGCGATGGGTTGCGCTCGCTCCAGCCAAAGCGCGCCGCTCCTTCCGCGTAGCACTCGCGCAGCGCCTTGCTGGAGAACGGCTTGTCCTTCACCTGATCACGCTCGGCGTAGTTGATCAGCCTGAGCTGCACGGGGTCGACGCCCGCGAGGTGTGCGAGCTCATCGAGCGCGGACTCGAGCGCAAACAACCCGAGCGTGGCGCCCGGTGCGCGCATGTCGAGCGGCGTGAACACGTCCAGGTCGGCGAGCTCGTAGACGAGCTTCACGTCGTCGCACTGGTAGAGCATGCCCGACCAGTTCACGACGTTCTCGGAGTAGTCCTCGAAGCGTGAGGTCTCCGCGAGCGCCTCGTGCACCACCGCGGTGAGCTTGCCGTCGCCGCGTGCGCCCAGCGAGACGCGCTGCAGCGTGTGTGGGCGATGCCCGAAGCTGAACATCTGCTGCCGCGTCAGCGCCACGCGCACCGACTGCTTCAGCTCGCGCGCGGCCATCACGGCCAGGTTCAGCTGGTACTGCGGGCGCAGGCCCGAGCCGAAGGCGCCGCCCACGAACGGCGCCAGCACGCGCACCTGCTCGGGCTTCAGGCCGAACACGTTGCACACGTACTGCTGGCTGTTCTGCGGGCCCTGCGTCTTGTCGTAGATGGTGAGCGCGCCGTCTTCGCCGTAGAGCACGGTCGAGGCGTGGCACTCCATCGGGTTGTGGTGCTCGGCGGGCACAGCGTACTCGGCGTGAACACGCAGCGCGGAGCGTGCGAGCGCGCGGTCCGCGTCCCCACGCGACTGTGGAGGTGCCTGCGGCTCTTTCGGCGCGTGCCCTTGCTCGCGCTGTGCGTGCAGATCGGCCTCGTGCTCCTCGGCGCTGTAGGCGATCTTCACCAGCGAGGCGGCATGGCGGGCCAGCTCGAGGGTGTCCGCCACCACCAGGGCCACCGGCTGCGCCGCAAAGCGCACCTTGCCGTCGTAGAGCGGCCGAAATGGCGAGCCCGCGCGTGCGTCGTCGTCTTTGTACTTCTTGTCGAACCACGGCAGGTGCGGGCGGTTCTCGTGCGTGAGGATCAGGCGCACGCCATCGAGCTGCGCGGCGCTGACGTCGATCTTCTCGATCTTTCCGCGCGTGATCGCGCTGGAGATCACGTAGCCGTGCAGCAGGCCGTCCTGGCTGGCCTCGGCGGCGTACTTGGCGTCACCGCGCACCTTGAGCGGGCCGTCGACGCGGCGGATGGGCTGTCCGATCAGGCGCATGCGGTCTCCAGCGCGCGCACGATCGCGCGCTTCGCGAGCTCGATCTTGAAGGCGTTCAGCGCCCGCGGCTGCGCCCCCTCGAGCAGCAGCTCGGCCGCGCGTGGGAACGCCTCCCTGGTCTTGCCGATCAAGAGCTGCTCCGCCTCGCGCTTGCGCCACGGCTTGTGCGCCACGCCCCCGAGCGCGATGCGCGCGTCGCGGACCACGTCGCCGTCCAGCTGCAGTCCGACGGCGACCGACACCAGGGCGAACGCGTACGACGCGCGGTCGCGCAGCTTGAGGTAGTGCCCGCGTAGCTGCTCTGGCGGCAGCTCGACGGCGGTGATCAGCGCACCCGGCTCGAGGTTGTTGTCGCGCTCGGGGGTGTCGCCGGGCAGGCGGTGGAAGTCGGCGATCGGAATGCGCTGCTCGCCTGCGCGCGTCTGCACCACGACCACCGCGTCGAGCGCACGCAGCGCGACGCACATGTCCGAGGGATGCACCGCGATGCAGTGCTCGCTCGCGCCCAGGATCGCGTGGATGCGGTTCTGCCCATGCAAGGCAGGGCAGCCGCTTCCCGGCGAGCGCTTGTTGCAGGGCGTGGCGACGTCGTAGAAGTAGTAGCAGCGGGTGCGCTGCAGCAGGTTGCCGCCGGTGGTGGCCATGTTGCGCAGCTGCGGCGAGGCGCCTGCGAGCAGCGCCTGCGCGAGCAGAGGGTAGCGCTCCCGGATCAGCGGGTGCCACGCGAGGTCTGCGTTCGAGACCAGCGCGCCGATGCGCACGCCGTCCGCGCTCTCGGTGATCGCGTCGAGCTTCAGGCGCGTGATGTCGATCAGGTGCGGCGGGCGCGCGACGTCGACCTTCAGCAGGTCGACCAGGTTGGTGCCGCCGGCGATGAAGGCCGCACCCGGGTGCGCCGCGGCCTCGGCGAGCGCGTGCTCCACGCTGTCTGCCCGCGAAAACGAGAAGTCGATCACGGCACGCTCCCAGTCTTCATCACGTTGCGTATCGCGCTCAGGATGTTGGGGTAGGCGCCACACCGACAGAGGTTGCCGCTCATCTGCTCGCGCACGTCCTCGTCGCTCTCGGCGTGGCCCTCGGTGATCATGCCGAGCGCCGAGCAGATCTGGCCGGGGGTGCAGTAGCCGCACTGAAACGCGTC
>DASUME010000560.1:0-5910 GCA_036277895.1 Polyangiales bacterium | reverse complement strand
CCAAGGGCTTCACTGGTACATGGCCATTCCTCGCATGCGCGAAGAGCGCCTGGCCCTGCTCATGAACGCGTACGGGGAAGTACTTCGAGAACATCAGCTCACGCGCGAGTTGCTCAGCACGTTATGAGGGGATGACTCAGGTCGCGGTGAGCTCGGCCAGAACTCGCCAACTCTTGGCGGAACAGTGGAAGGACATGGCCAATCTTTGCCGTCGGGCCACTGGAGCTCGAAAGGAGTCTGCGCGCTCAGTCGCAGAGCGAGTATGTCTGCTGCAGGTGGGCGGCGAGCTGTGGGTTGAAGAGCTTGAAGTGCTTGTTGTAGCCTTCGAACCCGAGCAGGACCCCGAATGCGATGGTCGCGAGCATCGCCAGCCCTGCAGCACCGAGCGCGGGAAGGCGCCAGCGCATCCTGTGTGCGGCGTGCACCAGAGCGAGTGCACCCATCGCGCCGAGCAGCATCAAGCCGCTGGTGACGTCGGACAAGTAGCGCATCGTGGCGAAGTACAGACCGAGCGTCGCCATCCCGGTCAACGTGACGAGCAGCGAAAAGGCCGCGAGCGAGAACAGAGAGTAAACGTCGCGCGGTTCGGCGCGTAGCCGTTGCACCGACCGACGCAGCGAGCGATACGCGCCGACCAGCGCGACAGGGATGAACCAGGTCGCGGGCACGACACGGATCCAGCCGACCAGCGGCTCGGAAATTTGGTACCCGGCCGGCACGCTCAACGTAGCGGGCATGGCGACGCTCAGCGGTGGAGCCCACGGCGCCGAGACGAACGGAATGTCGCAATGCGCGCTGAACGGTCGAAGAGCGTAAGAGTAGAGGTTGACCAAAACGTACTCTGCCGACAGCCGGAAGGGGAACGTCGTCAGCATCATGTCCGTACCGAAGTTGAACCAGTCGTCGAAGCGCAACCGGTTGTAGAGCAGGAGCGCTGCGCCACAGAGCGCAACGGGTCCACCCATGAGCAGGCCATCTCTCACGAGCACGCGCCAATCGAACGGGCTGTCGCGCCAGCTCCTCGCCAGGGCGACGAGTAAGATCAACGCGCCGATCGCAGCTCCAGTGCTGACGCGGGAACCGAGCGACAGCGCCCACGAGAGTCCCGCTGCGGGCAGAAGGTACACGGCCGCCGAGCCGCGCTGCCATACCGCATCGGCCGCAAAGACGAGCCCGATGAGCAGAAAGGCCTGTGCCGCGGCGATGCTCGCCTGATAGGTGCCCGCCGTGGCCAACAAGTAAGGCACGGGATTGGCGCAGCCGAATGCCGCGATCGCGAGCAGGACGAGCCACAGCGGCGCGTTCGTGAACAGCCGCCGCTGCACGCGCTCGATCAGCAGCGCCCCGGCGAGCGCGCACAGGGAGAATGCCGCGAAGACGATGTACTGGTCCCCGACCAGGCGATCGATGCCGAGCGCCGCCTTGACGGCAGCCTGGAGGAGGGCCGGTACCGGTCCCCAGTACATGTAGTAACGAGCGCGATACAGCGTGACGTCCCATAGCCACAGCCGAATGTGCACAGGGTCGAACGGATCGGCCTGCGTCAGCAACTCACGATGGGGAGCCACGGGAACGTGCAGCTGCCCGGCGCGAAAGCCCTCGGCGAGCAGGTCGTGGTAGTTCATGTACGTGGGCCACGCGCCGTCGAGGTTGGCCGACGCGACGAACCAATAGAAACGCAACAGCGCGAGTAGCGTCAGGCCAATCCCTAGCCAACGCGCGGCAAGCGGAGCGAATCGTCGCGTAGAACAGGGCGAGGTGGATTCGTCAGCCATGCAGCGCGGTCGATTTACCACGCTGCACGAGGCCGCCCATTCCAGAGACGAGCAAGTTGCAGGCAAGCATCGACAGCGAAGTCGCGAGCGCGTCTTCGCGCGAAACGCCGACCTCCGCGAGCAGCACGACCAGCGCCGTGTCGCGTGCGCCCGCGCCCGCCACCGTCAAGGGGAAGTACGCGGCCAGCGTACCCAGTGGGAACACGGCCATACCTTGTGCGAATGTGACGTGCGGAGCGAGGCTCGCGAGCACCGTGTAGCCCGTCATCGATACCGCCACGTGTGTCACCACCGAGAGCGCGAGCGCCAGCAGCAGAGGCCCGGCCTCTATCGCGGGCAGTGAGGCCGCGATGCGTCCGAGGCGCGCCGGGAGCTTGCCGCTCAGTCGCCGTCCCACGGTGAGCGCGACCACCGCGCCGAGCGCCGCCAGCAGACCAGCACCGGAGTACGCGAGCACCAGCGGATTGCGGATCGGGGTCGCGAGCGTCGCTAGCGCGGCGAGCACCAGCAAGCCTGCAAAGCCGCACACGCGTTCGACGAACACGACGCTGACCGAGCGTGTGGTGTCCGTACCGTCGAAGCAGTGGCGCGCCGCGTAGCCGCGGTAGACGTCGCCGCCCACGGCACCGGGCAGCAAGTTGTAGAACATGCCGACCAAGTACAGGCGGCACGCCTCGACCCAGCTGGGCAGGCTCTGGGCTCCCGCCGCGGCCAGCAGACCGCGCCAGCGCACCACGCTGATCAGGAGTGCTACCAGCAACGAGACCACCGAGGCGACCGCTGCAGCCACCGGGATGCGAGTCACGGACTGCCCGACCGCTTGCACGTCGATGCGGCTGAACAGGAAGCCAAAAACGAGGCCTGTCACGACCAGCCGAGCGACGACGCCGAGAACTGCGCGCAGCTTGGACTTCGGCGCCGGGGTGGGCATACCCATCCGGGGAGAGGGTGTCAGTCGAGTCGTAACAGTCAAGGAAACACGCCAAAATCCGGGCCGCCCGACGCTGCCCACAGGCGGCCTATCAGCCGTCGCGAGGCGAAGCAACCCTGCGATCGAGCGCGTAAGGTCGTGTCGACTGAGGCTACTCGACCCGCAGCTCGGCTAGCGAGGCACCTAGGCCGAAATGCCCCGTTACGGCAACGCGTACGCGCGTAGCTCGCTTGCCGGCCAACTCGACAACCCGAGCGTCGATCGTCTTGGTGAACTGCTCGAAGAGCACCTCCGCGCGGTCCACGACGCGATCGTTTTCAATGACCAAAATCTTTGCGGACTGAATGGCACGGTCGTTGTACGGGGCGTTGTGCCCGTTGACCAGCCGAACCCGATGCACGTCACGTGGTCGCTCGAAGGTGACGTCGAGGTACCCGAGCGTGTAGTCCGGCAGCAACCACTCACTGCCGTAATCTCCGTCGATCGCCAGCGCCGCGGCACGGACAGGCGCGTACTCCCCTGACGCAGTCGCGGTAGCACCGTCGCCGACGTCGGGACGAGCTTTCTCCAGGAGCACGATTCCTCTCTCTTCGATGACCTCGCGATATCCGTGCGCGCGCAGCTGCGCGCGGTCTGCAGGCCACACCGCGAACGTCACGACGAAGCTAGGCGGGTTGCGGGCGAGCGCGTCCGTGTGTTGCTTGATCCACGCGTTGCGAACGTCGCCCTCGGGGTACTTGGAGACCGGAGGCTCCCACACGTTGCCGATGTGCTGTTCCCAAGGAAAGCGCGAAGGACAGCGCAGTCCCGTCACGACGTAGACGACCGGGATGTAGCCACGTACGCAGAGCGTGTCGCCCGGCCGCGCCAACGCGTTGACCGTGTTGCCGAGGTGCTCCAGGGCCCCGTAGTCGTTGCCGAACGGGCCGCCAAAGGTGCGCGCATAGTCTGACCAAGCGAGCTCGCCGCGCGTGAGCTGATAGGCATTCCTGACTTGACTCGCGTAGATGTATGCAAAGGGTCCGGAGAGCCACAGGCCGACGACGATGTACAAGGAGACCGAGAACATCGTGCCGATCAGCGCACCGCGTGGCGACGTGGACGCCATGTTCAGGCCCCAAGTCGCGCCCAGCGCGAAGAAGGGCAACAAGAGCACCCAGTGATAGCCGAGGTACTTTCGCTGTACGTAGACGGTGGCGAGCGCGAGCACGATCATCGCCACGCACGAGAGACCCACGCGAAGGGCTCGGGAGTCTCTGCGCTCGAGCGAGATCCCGATTCCGAGCGCGAGCAGCACGTAGACTGCAACCGAGGCCGCCCCCACGCGCGGCCAGTCGAGGTTGAAGACCTCGACCCACTCCGTCGTGTACGCCTTCGTGAAGTCGATCATGCACTCGCGCATCGAGAGCAGCCCCCGGCGACTCAGCGCGAAGGGGAGCAGCGTCAGGGCGAAGACGGCGAAGGTGCCTGCGCCGTAGAGCGCCAGGGCGCGCGGCACCGCGACCGCGCGATTGCGCATGCCGGTCTCTGCGCGCGCAGCGCGCAGCGCGCAGATGACCCCAGCCACGAGCAGTGGAGGCGAGGGCTTGAACAGGGTGGCGACGCCACCGAGCACACCGCCGGTGAGAGCTCGCCGATCGCGACGTACCCCGCAGATCACCGCTGTGAACGACGCGAGCGAGAAGCCGCCCTGCCAGATCTCGACCTGCCCCATGCTCCAGTAGTCGAAGCAGATCAGGTAGAGGGCAGCGAGCACGACGCAAGAGAGACCGAAGACTCCGTCGCGCGGCGCCTTGTTGGCTTCGATCACGCGCGTGCAGCACCAGCCCATGGCGAAGATGGCCAGCAGCTCCGCGATGTGGATCGCGTACTGGTTGGCGCCGAACAGAGCCGTTGCCAGGCCGTAGATCGCGAAGATGCCAGGTGGCTTTTGATCGACTGCATCTCGATACGGCAGCGCGCCGGAGAACCACAGGCGACCGATGTAGAAGAACAACGATTGATCCGGACCGAGCGGGTAGATCACGCTCGGCGCCCAGAAGACACTGGTGAACAGCAGGCCCGCACAGTCGAAGGGGTGCGCCTTCAGGCGAGCGAGACCGCGAGGTGGTGCCGGCTTGTTATCGAGGTCATCGACGGGCCGGATCGTCTCGGTCGGACTCTGCATCGGGCGCGTACCCTAGCACGCAAAAAATACGAGTTCCGCTGGGTTAGTTCGACATCGACCAGGTCAGATTGGGGCGCTTGGAGTCCGCTGGACGAGCCCGCCTGCACCCGATATACCGGGCGTCCAGATCTGCCTCACCGGATCACTGGACGACGACCTCTGCGAGCGCGGCGCCCACTTGATAGAAGCTGTCGATGACCACGCGAACGCGATCGACGGCTTCGGCGTGAATGGCGACGGGAATCGGTGTCGCGGACGTCGCGTCGAACTTACCCTCCGCTCGCGCGAGACGCTTGTGTCCCAGATAGAGCTCCACGTGGAAGCGGCAAGAGGCGCGGTCGCGATAGGGTAGGTTGTGTCCGTTACGCAACGTCACGGATTGGACCTCTCGAGCATGTGCATACGTCAGTTCTAGCCAGGCAGGATTGCCGTCCACCGGCAACCATTCCGTCTCGGGCCGGTGGTCGACGACGTTTCGTGGTCCGACTTGAGCGATCATCTGGTTGTAGGTGCTCGACGCAGTGACGGTCGGCCAGCGAGCGAGCTCGACAGCGCCGAGCCACAGCAGCGCAACGGCGATCAAGATCGACCCGAACCCGATCGAGCGACGTGCGACGCGATCCCGAGTCTGCTCACGGTGCGTGCGAGTAAGGCCCTCGAGGTTCGCCTCTACGAGTCTGGAGAGCCGGAGCACGGATTCGAGGTGTTCGACGTGCTCTGCGTCCGCCGCTACATCCGTGCCAGGAAGCAGCTCCGCGGTCATCGTGGAACGCAGCGCGCTGAAGTCGCCTGCGGTCGTCCTGGGAAGTTCGAGCCGACGCAACGTCCCATCCGTACTCGGATCGTGCTCGGCGAGCGCCTGGATCGCGGCCAGTACGTCGGCCGCCCTTCGTAGTGCCTCGGCCGGGCAGTCGGCGTCGCGGAGCACTTCGACCGCACGTCTCTTCTGTCGCAGCATGGCGAGCGCCGCTGTGAGGCGGGGATCGGGCAAAAGCAGCTCGCCGTGCACGTTCAGATAACTCCATCCCGACCGGGCA
>DASUME010000559.1:0-6904 GCA_036277895.1 Polyangiales bacterium | reverse complement strand
CATGCCCACGCAGCAACCCCACCCCCGCCAGGCTCGCGCCCACGAGCGCCCGAGCGAGCGCAGCGATCACTCGATGTAGATCTTGCCGCCGATCATCTTCTTCATCGCGCAGCCGTACTTCAGCGTCCCGGTCTTGGACGGCGTGAACGTCACCACCACCGCCTCGTTCAGCGGCAGCTTCGTGTTTACCTTGTACTCGTCGATCACGATCTCGTTCGCGCAGGTGTCCTCGGTCTTGCGCGTGATCGTCAGCTCCACCGGCTCGCCCTGCTTCACGCGCAGGTCCGCGGGCTCGAAGCCCTTCTCGGTCACGGACATCGTGACCTTGTTGGCCAGCGGCGGCTTGGCCGCGGCTTCGCTGCAGCCCACCATCAGAAGCACCAGGGTCAGAGCGGCTTTCATCACCCGCCCAGTGTACCCGCGCCGGGCGTGATCGGCAGCGCCACCGTGAACGTGGTGCCGCGCCCGTGTTGCGACGTGAACCAAACATCGCCGCCGTTGGCGCGCACCAGCTCGCGCGCCAGCGACAGGCCGAGCCCCAGCCCGCCGATGCGCCGCCCGGACGGCTCCTGCAGCTCGCGGAACGCCTCGAACAGGCTCGCCTGGTCCGCCTCGCGGATGCCCGCGCCCTGGTCGCTCACGTCGATGCGCAGGTGCGGCTGCGGCCCGGCCTGAACCTGCGCCTGCAGCTTGATCACCCCGCGATCGGTGGCGTGGATCGCATGCGTGAACAGCCCCAGGATCGCCTGCACCACGCGGTCCTGATCCACGAACACGGCGGGCAGCGGCTCGCCGAGCTCCGCCTCGATCGTGAGCTGCGGTCGGTCCTCCAGCATGCGCCGCCCGTCGCTCAGTGCCTGGGTCAGGATCTCCGTCGCCGGTACCCAGCGGCGATCGAGCGTGAGGCGCCCTGCCTCCAGCCGCGCCGAGTCGAGGATGTTCGTGATCAAGCGCAGCAGGTCGCGCGCGCTGCGCGTGATCATCTGGATGCTCTCGCGCTGCTCGCGCGTGATCGGTCCCTCCACGCCGCTCGCGATCAGGGTCGCGAACCCGAGCAGCGAGTTCAGCGGGCTGCGCAGGTCGTGGCTCATCGAGGCGAGGAACTGCGTGCGCAGCTTCTGCGCCTGCTCCATCGCGATCCGGCCCTCGCGCTCCTTCTCGCGCATCTGCGCGAAGCGCGCCGCGAGGTCCGTCAGCGCCAGCGCCAGCTCGCGGCCGGCTGGCGTGTTGGCCAGGCTCCGGAACAAGATCGGCACCTCTGGCGACGGTGGCGCGTAGCCGTGCTGCACGCGCTCGATCTGGCGTCGGATCGAGGTCACGTCGTGGCTGAGCTCGGCGCCGAGCTGCTTGGCCAGCGAGTGGGCCAACATCGTCGTAGCCACGATCAAGCCCAGCGCCAGCACCGCCGCCGCGAGGTCGAGCTCGACCGAGAGCGCGCCCATCTGGATCGGCGGCAGCACGCGCGTGCGCAGCGCCACCAGGTGCGACGACAGCACCACCACCGCGGCCGTTCCCACCACCCCCACCGGCACCGCGACCGTGAGCGCGATGCGCTCCGAGAGCCGCTCGTGGGTCGCGAGCGGCACGTCGCGGGGGTTCAGGCGCCCTAGCCAGCGCCAGATGATGCGCCGGTAGAGCACGATCGACGGCATCGACGCCGCGGCCGCGACCGCCATCAGCAACAGGTCCACCGCGATCCGCGACCAGCCGGACAGGCCACTCACGGGCAGCAGGCCGAGCGCGTCGATCAGTGGCACCAGCTGCGCGCAGGCCAGCGTCACCCAGGTCGCGCGCTCGGGAAAGCGAAACGCCGCCGCCACCGCCGGCAGCGCGGGGCCGGGTGCACTCGGCGCATCGCGCGGGCCGAGCAGCAGGGTGTCGTAGATCGGCCGCATGCGCTGCACGCTGCGCTCGGTGAGCACGAGCAGCACGCTCGCCACCACGACTCCCTGTGCCACCGTCACCCGCAGCAGCGCTTCGGCATCCACGCCCGGCAGCGCGAGCACGAACGGCGCGCCCACCAGCGTGAACAGCGCGAGCGCGAGCGCGACCCCCCAGCCCACCAACAACAAGCGCAGCCGCAGCCCGCTCGGCGGTAGTGGCGGCGTGAGCAGTGAGGGCAGGATGCTCAGCGAGGGGCCGCTCACGACGCCTCTTCGGGCACACGCGCGCGCAGCGGCAGCACGACCGTGAATTTGGTGCCCACGCCGAGCTTGCTCTGCACCTCCACGGTGCCGCCGTGCAGATACGTCAGCTTCTGCACGATGCTCAGGCCGAGCCCCGAGCCGCTCTTGCTGCGCCCGCTGAGCTCCGTGAATTCGTCGAACAGGCGCGGCAGATCGTCCTGCGCGATGCCGGTGCCGCTGTCGCGCACCGTGATCTCGGCGCCCAGCTCACCGCTCAGCAGCTGGCGCCGCCTGGCGCCCAGCACGATCTCGCCCGCGTCGGTGAACTTGAGCGCGTTGGTGCCGAGGTTGAGTACGATCTGACGCAGCCGCGTCGCGTCCGCGTACAGGCCGGGCATGGCGGGCTCCGCGTCGACCATGATCTGCACCGGCCGCCCGTGACGCTGGCCCTCCAGCAGCGCCGCCACGCCCTCCAGCAGCTCGCCGATCTCGACCGGCTCGAGGTGTAGCTTCATGCGCCCGGAGGCGAGCGCAGAGACCTCGATCACGTTGTTGAACAGCGCGAGCAGGTGCTCGCCCGACGTGCGGATCATGCGCAGGTCCTCGCGCTGACCGTCGGTGAGTGGACCCTCCAGCTCGGCCAGCAGCACCTCGGTGAAGCCGAGCATCGCGTTCAGCGGCGTGCGCAGCTCGTGGCTGACCGTGGTCAGGAACTCGGTCTTGAAGCGATCGGCCTCCTGCGCCTGACGGTACGCCGTGCGTTCACGCTGGAGCTGGTCGAGGTAGCCGCGCCGCAGCTCCTCGAACGAGCGCGTGAGCGCGCCGACCTCGTCGAGCGTGCGCAGGGCGATCGGCTCGCCCAGGTCGCCGCGCTCGAACAGCATGCGCACGCGCCGGATCACGAACGACAGGTCCTCGCTCATCGCGCGCACGCTGAGCCAGGCCGCGAACGCGCTCAGCGCCAGGAACACCGCGCCGATCAAGCCGAGCGAGGCGAGGAACGCGCGCTGTGCGGCCTCGACCGAGCTGCCGAGGCCGAGGCTCGGCGGCACCCCGAGGAAGCGGATCAGCCACAGCAGCGCGGTCGCGGACAGCGTGAGCAAGCCCGCCGCGACGACCACGATCAGGCCGCTGACCGAGAGCGGCAGCACGCGCTTGCGCGATGAAAAGGCGATGGCGCGCGCGCGGTCCAGCACGAGTCAGACGAGGATGTCGTCGGCGGTGAGCGTGGTCTCGTCGAGCGGAGTGGCCCGGATCTCGTCGTCGCGCCGCGTGGCCAGGTCGTACAGCTCGACCAGCAGCGCCGGGTACGTGCGCATCAGCGCCGTGAGCTTCTCCTGGCTGAGCGCGTACGCGACGGTGGTGTAGAGCGCCGTCACGTCCGCGCTCGCGGGCCGGCGCAGGATCAGGGACATCTCGCCGATCACCTCGCCGGGTCCCAGCGTGGCCAGCACGAGCCGCTCGCCGTCCTCGGGGACCGAGATCGAGACCGCGCCGCTCGCGAGCAGGTAGGCCGTGGAGGCCTCCTCGTCGCGGTGGATGATGCGCTGCCCCGGCTCGAACACCACCGACTCCAGCTGCGGCAGAAGCGCGACCCGGTCGGCCTCGGGCAGCCCGGACAGCACGCGCGCGGTGCGCACCAGGTTGGCGTGCATGCGGCCGTGGCAGAACGCCGAGAGCTGCTGGCCGAGCGCGGGCGCCTCCTCGGCGGCACGCTCCAGCTCGTCGCGAGCCAACACCAGCAGCTGCGCGGGCTCCAGCGCAACCACGCTTGCGCTGCGCGGGCTTTCACTGATCAGCGCCATCTCGCCGAAGATCGCGCCCGGCCCGAGCTGGGCGAGTACGGTCTCGTCGGCCCCCTGGCGGCGCACGACGTGCAGCGAACCGCGGGCCACCACGAACGCCTCGTTGCCCGGGTCGTCCTGACGCACGATCTCGTGTCCGCTCGAGACCTCCTCCACGCGGACTGCAGACAGCAGCTGCTCCAGCTCCTTGCTGTTCAAGGTGCCGAACAGCGGCAAGTCAGGCTTCTTCTCGTCCGCGACCGAGTCTTGCAGAGCGACGTACGCGTCGAGCGTGCGCTTGGCCTCGGCGAGCAGCTGCTCCCCCGAGAGCTTACCCAGGTCTGACGGCATCGCCGGGTCGACCGGAAACGGTGGGGGATGGAGGCTGCCGCCGCCTGCCTTCTTGGCGTCCTTCGCGAACGCTTCGGCGATGCGCTTGAGCAGCGGACGCTGCTTGCCACCTGCGTCGAGCGCGATCGTGCTCGCCACCACGGCGCTGGGTAGGTCTCCTCGGCGCACGTAGGCGTCCACCAGACGGGTAGAGACCTTACTCACCTCGAACGGCTGCTCGCCCTCGACCAGCACACGGGCTATCAGGGCGACCGGACCGGGGGCGTCCGGGGTACTCCGCGCGCAGGCGATCGCGAGCCGCAGGGCGGCTTCCTCGTGCCCGTCCAGCCGGTGGGCGTGAGCTTGGTCTAGCGGAGAGAGGGCATGTTCACTCATGAGTCCACCCCGACAGCGCGCTTGATCCACGGGTTGTCCACAGCGCAATCCGAGCTTGTGATGTTCTTGATTCGCATGTGATTACAGGGCCTTCGCTCTACAAACCAACATCTTCTCGCGACTTGTTCCACAGCGCCATGTGGACAACTTCTGCAGATCCACTTGCTCCCTGAGTAAGGCTCCCAGTCGTTCCGTAACTGGGGCGCCTTTCAAAGGGCGCGACCGTCCCAGGAGCCAAAGAAGAAGTCTTCCAGCTCGTCACGTTGCTGCGCCGCGTCGCGCCGACCGAGCTCGATCAGCACGCGGACGTACTCGTCGTCGAACAGCAGGAAGCTCGCCAGGTCTGCCTCGGCTGCTTCGCCGACGTCGATCGTCCGCAACAGCGCATGCACGACCGCGGTGTCCGTGCGCGTGTATCGACGTCGCTCCGCCAGGAAGTCATAGGCCACGTGGCCCAGGTCCGTGCTGGGCCGGACCGTGCAGATGCGAACCGGGTTTCGCTGCGGGCGGCCGCGCGAGCGCGCCTCAGCGTTCATGCGGTCGATGAAGTCAGGTCCGTACGCGGCCTGCCCCATCGCCATGTAGTCGTTGATGCGGTCCATGCCCTGGATATCGGAGTCCAGGTGGTCGAGGAAGAACGCGTCCAGGACCTTACCCAGCATGAACGGCGCACCGGGGGCGCGATCCGGCGTCATCTCCCGGACCCGCGAGCCGTCGTCATACTTGCCGTGAGACAGACCGATCACGAACAGACGCCGGGCGCCGAGGTGGATCGCGGGGGAGGTAGGTGTGTTGATACGCAGGCCGCCGTCGCAGTGCAACTCGCCGTTGACGTCGACCAGCGGGAACAGCAGCGGAAGCGCGGCCGAGGCGAGCACGTGCTTGGCGCGCACCGGCCCGTCGCGCATGACCACCTGGCGACCGACGTCCTTGGGGCGCGGCACGTGCGGGCTGATGTCGACGAAGACGTGCGGGCGGCCGGTGGCCGCGTGTGTGGTCGCCAGCGTGAGCGCCTGCAGCACACCGCGGCGCAGGTTGCGGGCGAGGTTGAGCCAGGAGACGTTCTCGCCGATCAGGCGCGCCAGCGGCTCGGCGTTGAACAGGCCCTGGGGCTTGCTCCCGCCCAGCCAGACGCGGTGCAGGAAGGCCAGCTCGCGCAGCCCGAAGCTGAGCACCTGCGAGAAGTCTAGCTCGTACCAGAGCTCGACCAGGCGCTCGACGCCGCGCACGGGCTCGTGGGCGGCCGAGGCCAGGAAGGCGCCGTTCACCGCGCCCACGCTGCAGCCCGAGATGATGTCGATGCGAGGCACACGGCCGGTGCTGCGCACCAGCTCGCCGAACACGTAGCTGAGCACGCCCACTTCATAGGCGCCGCGGGCGCCACCACCGGAGAGGATCACGCCGAGCGGGAGGTTGGTGCTCATCGCCGCCTCGGGGCGGGATCAGCGGAGTGGTGCCGGAGAGGGTGCTGCACGTGGCGCGATCGTAGCCGACGAGCCGCCGCGTGCGCCATGCGAAGCCGTTCCGTGCTGCCGGGAACGTCGGCGGCGCCGAGGATCGGGTTATCATCGCCGCGATGATCCCGCTGACGGTTCCGGCGCTCGGCAGTGAAGAGATCGCCGCCGCCGAGCGCGTGTTGCGCTCCGGTATGCTGGTGCAGGGGCGCGAGGTGCAGCAGTTCGAGTCCGAGCTCGCACAACGTACCCAGCGCCGGCACGCGATCGCGGTCTCCAGCGGCACGGCGGCGCTGGAGCTGGCCCTGCGGGCGCTCGGCGTGGGGCCGGGCGACGAGGTGCTGGTGCCGGCGTTGACCTGGCCGAGCCCGGGCCACGCGGTGTTGGCCGTGGGTGCCTCGGTGGGGCTGGTCGACGTGGACCCGGAGGAATGGAACGCACACGCGTTCGAGCTCGGGCCGCGCACGCGCGCAGTGATCGCGATCGACCAGTTCGGCAACCCGGCGCGGCAGCGCGAGCTGGCGTCGCTGGCGGTGCCGCTGATCGTGGACGCGGCCTGCTCGCTCGGCTCCAGCTACGAGGGCCGCCCGTGCGGCAGCTTCGGCGCGATCGCGACCATGTCGTTCCACCCGCGCAAGGTGTTGACCACCGGCGAAGGTGGCGCCTGCCTGACCGACGACGACGCGCTCGCCGAGCGCATCTCGGTGCTGGCGAACTACGGTCTCGACCCGCGGGCGCTCCACGACGGCCACCACGGCGTGCCAGGTGCGCGCTTCCACGCGCGCGCCGAAGGCTGGAACGCCTCGCTCGACGA
>DASUME010000558.1:0-15683 GCA_036277895.1 Polyangiales bacterium | reverse complement strand
CATCTGTAGGGCGGTCTGGTTCTTGCTCGACCCGCAGCAACTCAAAATCTGCCGTGTGTATTGAGGAGAGCTCGAAATGTGTGGGATTTGCGGAGAGATTCAGTTTGGAGACAACAGCGCGGACACCGCGGCCGTGCAGCGCATGACCGACGCGATGATCCCGCGCGGCCCCGATGCGTCGGGCCTCGTAGCGCGTGATCGCATCGCGCTCGGCCACCGTCGGTTGCGCATCATCGATCTCTCGGACAGCGCGCAGCAGCCGATGGTCGACCCGGCTCTGGGGCTCTCGGTGGCGTTCAACGGCGCCATCTACAACTACCGCGAGCTCCGCAGCGAGCTGGAGCAGAAGGGGCATCGCTTCTTCTCCCACGGCGACACCGAGGTGATCCTCAAGGCGTACAAGGAGTGGGGCGAGAAGTGCGTCGAGCGCTTCTACGGCATGTTCGCGTTCGCGATCGCCGAGCGCGACAGCGGCCGCTTGTTCCTCGCGCGCGATCGGCTCGGCATCAAGCCGCTGTACCTGGCGCCGATCGCGAACGGGCTGCGCTTCGCGTCGAGCTTGCCTGCGCTCGTCAAGAGCGGCGGCGTCGACACCGAGATCGATCCGGTCGGCCTGCACCACTACATGCACCTGCACGCGATCGTTCCGCCGCCGCGCACGATCCTGCGCGGGGTCAAGAAGCTCGAGCCCGGCACCACGCTCACGGTGGAGCCGAACGGCGCGCAGACGAAGCGTCGCTACTGGGACGTGGCGTTCGAGACGCCGGAGAAGGACCGCGCGCTGACCCGCGAGGCGTGGGGCGAGCGCGCGCTCGGTGCGCTGCGCAAGTCCGTCGAGCGCCGCATGGTGGCGGACGTGCCGGTAGGCGTGCTGCTCTCGGGCGGCTTCGACTCGTCGCTGGTGGTCGCGCTGCTCGCGGAGCAGGGCCAGAAGAACATCGAGACCTTCTCGATCGGCTTCGAGGCGGTCGACGATCAGGAGGGCGACGAGTTCGTCTACTCCGACATGGTGGCCAAGCACTACGGCACCAAGCACCACAAGATCTTCATCGACGAGGCGCGCGCGCTGCCGGCCTTGCCGGGCTGCATCGCGGCGATGAGCGAGCCGATGGTCAGCCACGACGTGCTCGGCTTCTACCTGCTCAGCGAAGAGGTGAAGAAGCACGTGAAGGTGGTGCAGAGCGGGCAGGGCGCGGACGAGATCTTCGCGGGCTACCGCTGGTACCCGCCGCTGCTCGACAGCGTCGAAGGGCGCGGTTCCTCCGCGCGCGAGCAGTCTGTGGAGGACTCGTTCGAGGCCTACCGCAAGCTGTTCTTCGATCGCGACCACGCGGCGTACGGCCAGGCGGTGCAAGACCGCTTCGTGCAGGAAGACTACACGAGCACGTTCGTGCGCGAGCACTTCGCCAAGCCGGGCGCGTCGCGCACGATCGACCGTGCGCTGCGCATCGACTCGCAGATCATGCTGGTCGACGATCCGGTCAAGCGTGTCGACAACATGACGATGGCGTTCGGGCTGGAGGCGCGCGTGCCGTTCCTCGATCACGATGTGGTCGAGGTGGCGGCGGCGATGCCGGCAGAGTTCAAGACGCCGCAGGGCGGCAAGTACGCGCTCAAGGAAGCCTCGCGCAGCGTGCTGATCAATGAGGTGATCGACCGCCCCAAGGGCTCGTTCCCGGTGCCGGCGCTGGTCTACCTGCGCGGCAAGTACCTCGACATGTGCCGCGATGCGGTGACCTCCAAGCGCGCCAAGGAGCGCGGCATCTTTCAGACGTCGTACATCGACAAGCTGCTGAAGGAGCCGCAGAAGCACATCACGCCGCTGAGCGTGAACGAGCTCTGGCAGGCGGCGCTGCTCGAGATGTGGCTGGACGAACATGTCGGCTAAGGGCGAGCAGGATCAGAATGCCGGCTTCGACCCGACCTCGCGGCTGATCATCGAGGAGGCGCGGCTGCGCGGCATCGAGGTGGATATCCTCGCGCCGCGGGCCGAGTACTTCCGGCTCTCGTTTCGCGGCCGCAGCGTGGTCTGCCGCGAGTCGCTCAGCGAGCTGACCAGCGCGGTGGCGATGAGCATCTGCGACGACAAGCGCACCACGCAGCGCGTGCTGGCGCGCGCCGGGCTGCGCACGCCCGTGCATCGTGTGGCGGGAGGCGAGGCGGACAACCTCGCGTTCCTCGAGCAGTACCACGCGGCGGTGGTGAAGCCGGCGCGCGGCGAGCAGGGCAAGGGCATCAGCGTGGGCGTACGCGGTGCGGAGCACCTGCTGGCGGCCATCGAGGGCGCCAGGCGCATCGACGAGACGGTGCTGCTGGAGGAGTTCGTCGAGGGCGACGACCTGCGCATGATCGTGATGGACTGCGAGCTGGTGGCCGCCGCAGTGCGCAAGCCCCCGAGCGTGACCGGCAACGGCGAGCAGCGCATCGCCGAGCTGATCGTGGCGCAGTCGCGCAAGCGCGCCTCCGAGACGAGCGGCGAGAGCCGCATTCCGCTCGACGAGGAGACGCGCCGCTGCGTACGCGACGCGGGCTACGAGCTCGACGACATCCTGCCCCGCGGCATCACGGTCCAGGTGCGCCGCGCCGCCAACGTACACACCGGCGGCACCATCCACGACGTCACCGACCAGGTCAGCACCGACCTGGTCGAGGCCGCCTGCCGCGCCGCCCGCGCGCTCGCGATCCCCGTCGTCGGCCTCGACATGATCGTTCCGTCGCTCGCCGACGACAAGTACTGGATCATCGAAGCCAACGAGCGCCCCGGCCTCGCCAACCACGAACCCCAACCCACCGCCCCCCGCTTCGTCGATACCCTGTTCCCGGAGACCAAGGGCCGCCGCGTCGCGTAGCGGCGCTCAGCGGACTCGAGGGTACCGGGTGTCGCAGTCCGTCTGTGCGTAACGGATGGCGCGCGCCTCGAGGATCTGGGTGCGTCCATCGTCGAACACGTAGAAGGGGCGGAGCGGGTTCACCGAGCCCTCGACGCTCGTCTTCGGTGTTGCAGCGGGGGCAACCAGGGCGTCCGCGTAGAGCTCTCTGGCGAGCGACTCCAGCTCATCTTGCAGCTCCGTCGCGTTCTTCACCCGCGAGGTGCGGAGCTCGACCGTACCGACAACCGCATGCTCCCGCGTCGGTGGGCGGTGGAAGAACTCCATGCCGTAGAAGCAATTCCGCGTATCCAGGTACTTCCCGTAGTCGCGCGCGCGCAGCACACCCCCCGTCATACCGGAGCCGCAGGCGGGGAGAGCGGCTGCGATGGCGAGGGGTATGGCGAGGCGCAGACGCGAACGGAGGGTCATCGGCCGCAGAGCTACCTCGCTTCAGCCGGTAACGCTAGCGCGCACAGGCGCCGGGGACGCGAGGGATAGACGAGCCTGATGCGCGGACAACATCTGGGCAGGTCCGCGCGCGTAGCAACGCAGGCGCGCAAGTCCTACGCTACGCATATGGCCAAGCAAAAGGGATCGGATCTGTTGGTGCGGGCGCTCGAGAACGAGGGCGTCGAGCGCATCTTCGCGGTGCCGGGCGAGGAGAACCTCGACGTGCTCGAGTCGCTGCGCACCTCGACGATCGAGCTCGTCGTCATGCGCCACGAGCAACCCGCGGCGTTCATGGCGGCGACCTACGGGCGCCTCACCGGCAAGCCCGGCGTCGTGCTCACCACGCTCGGGCCGGGTGCCACCAACCTCACTACCGGCTCCGCGTACGCGCAGCTGGGCGGCATGCCGATGGTGATGATCACGGGCCAGAAGCCGATCCTGTCCGCCCCGCAGGCGCAGTTTCAGATCGTCGACATCGTCGGCATGATGGAGCCGCTGACCAAGCTCTCGCGCCAGATCGTCAGCACCGCGATGATCCCCACGATGGTGCGCAACGCCTTCCGGATCGCGTGCGAGGAGCGCCCCGGCGCCGTGCACCTCGAGCTGCCGGAAGACATCGCCGCGGAGGAGTGTGACGAGCCGCTGGTCGCGCCGCATCCCGTGATCCTCCCGATCGCCGCCGATGCCGCGCTCGACGCCGCCGCGGCGCGCATCCTGGCGGCCAAGCGCCCGCTCGTGATGATCGGCGCCGCGGCCAACCGCACTCGCCTGGTGCCCTCGCTGACGCGCTTCTTCAAGCGCACGCAGCTGCCGTTCTTCAACACCCAGATGGGCAAGGGCGCGGTCGACGGGGCCACCGAGCTCTACCTCGGCACCGCCGCGCTGTCCGAGAACGACTACGTGCACGACGCGATCGACGAGGCCGACCTGCTCGTCTCGATCGGCCACGACACGATCGAGAAGCCGCCGTTCCTGATGAGCAAGACGCCGCGCGACGTGATCCACATCGGCTTCATCCCGGCCAGCGTGGAGGAGGTGTACTTCCCGCAGCACGAGGTGATCGGCGACATCGAGGGCGGGCTGAACCAGCTCGGCGATCGACTCGAGGGCAAGCTCAAGCACGATGGTTTCTTCCTCGGCCTGCGCAAGGAGATCCTCGCGCGCGTCAGCGAGGGCAGCGACGACCCGCGCTTTCCGCCGCTGCCGCAGCGCATCGTGCGCGACGTGAGGCGAGCGCTTCCGGACGACGGCATCGTCGCGCTCGACAACGGCATGTACAAGATCTGGTTCGCGCGCGGCTACCGCACGCACCTCGCCAACACCATCCTGCTCGACAACGCGCTCGCGACCATGGGCGCCGGCCTGCCGAGCGGCATGATGGCTGCGCTGCACGACCCGAAGAAGAAGGTGATCACCGTCGCCGGCGACGGCGGCTTCATGATGAACTCGCAAGAGCTGGAGACGGCCGTCAGGCTGAAGCTCAACCTCGTGGTGCTGATCGTGGAAGACAAGGGCTACGGCATGATCCGCTGGAAGCAGGGTGCGGCGGGCTTCGCGGACTGGGGCCTCGGCTTCGACAACCCCGACTTCGTGAAGTACGCCGAGTCGTACGGCGCCAAGGGCATTCGTGTGCAGCGCACCGAGGATCTCTTGCCCACCTTGCAGCGCGCGCTCGACGAAGGCGGCGTGCAGCTGGTGGTGGTGCCGATCGACTACAGCGTGAACCAGCGTGTGCTGGTCGACGAGCTCAAGGCGCATCGCGCCAGCAAGACGGAAAAGGAGAACCGGCCATGACGTTACAGGTCTACTCGGCGTGGGATCGCAAGCCGCTTGCCGAGCTGAAGGTGCACGACGCGCAGGACCTCGAGCAGAAGCTCGCGCGTGCGCACGCGGCGTTCGCCAAGCGTGACGGTTGGCTCAAGCCACATCAGCGCATCGCGGTGCTGCAGCGGCTCGCGACCCTGGTAGAGGCGCGCAAGGAGCAGTTCGCGCAGCTGATCGCGAAGGAGGGCGGCAAGCCGTATCCGGATGCGCTCGTCGAAGCCACGCGCGCGGTCGATGGCATCCGCAACGGCGCGGACGAGCTGCGCAACTTCGGCGGCCAGGAGATCCCGATGGGGCTCACCGCGGCCACCGAGGGGCGCTGGGCGTTCACCATCCGCGAGCCGATCGGCGTGGTGGCGGCCATCTCCGCGTTCAACCATCCGCTCAACTTGATCGTGCACCAGGTGGTGCCCGCGATCGCCACCGGCTGTCCGGTGATCATCAAGCCCGCGAGCACCACGCCGCTGTGCTGCCAGCAGTTCGTCGAGCTGGTGTGGGAAGCAGG
The DNA here is from genome assembly GCA_036277895.1 of Polyangiales bacterium. Lineage (GTDB taxonomy): Bacteria > Myxococcota_A > Polyangia > Polyangiales > DASUME01 > DASUME01. The sequence continues at coordinate 10,034 of DASUME010000558.1, read as the reverse complement.
GCTCGGCAAGGAGTGGGTCGACATCTTCTTGCCGCCCGATAGCAAGCTCGCGGAGAAGCTGGCCACGGACCCGCGCATCTCGTTCCTCAGCTTCATCGGCTCGGGCGGCGTGGGCTGGTCGCTGCGCAGCAAGCTCGCGCACGGCACGCGCTACGCACTCGAGCACGGTGGCTCGGCGCCTTGCATCGTGGATGCCTCCGCCGAGCTCGAGAAGATCGTCGAGCCGCTCACCAAGGGCGGCTACTACCACGCGGGCCAGGTCTGCGTGTCCACGCAGCGTATCTTCGTGCACGAGTCGAAGTTCGACGCGCTCGCCGAGGCGCTCAGCGCGCGCGTGGCCAAGCTGCGCGTGGCCGACCCGAGCCTCAAGGACACGGAGGTGGGCCCGTTGATCCTGCCCAAGGAAGTCGACCGCGTCGAGACGTGGGTGAACGAGGCGGTCGCAGGCGGCGCCAAGCTGGCACTCGGCGGCAAGCGCCTGAGCGAGACGGCGTACCAGCCGACGGTGCTGCTCGAGCCGCCCAGGGACGCCAAGGTCACGCACTCGGAAGTGTTCGGGCCGGTCACGTGTCTGTATCGCTACCGAACGCTGGAGGAAGCCATCGCGGCGGCGAACAGCCTGCCGTTGGCCTTCCAGGCCAGCATCTTCACGCAGGACCTCGACGCCGCGCTGCGCGCCGCGGATCGACTCGATGCCGCGTCGGTGATGATCAACGACCACACCGCATTCCGCGCGGACTGGATGCCATTCGCGGGCCGCAAGCACTCGGGCTACGGCATCGGCGGCATCCCCTACACGATGCACGAGATCACGCAACACAAGATGCTGGTGTTCCGGCGTTAAACTGCCCCTTCGGCGCGAATCGTTCAGCGACCATGGTGAGACGCACGGCAGACGGTTGTCGACACCCTCGCTCCGATGGTAAGCAGCACGCCATGGTGGGGCGGACCAAGCGTCCGGTGACTTCGAGCGACCCAGCTTCGGAACGCCGCGAGGCGTCGTACGGGTTGTGGGCGTTGGCTCTGCCGTGGGTGCGCGCCGAGCTTCCCGGCTGGAACAAGCTGCTGGAGCTCGCGCATGCAGAGCCCGAGTACGACGCGAAGTGGCACGGCGCGGGCTGGATCGAGATTCGCGTCAAGTCGCACGGCTACCGCGTGCGGCTCGACCTCTCGGCGGCGTTCGAGCGCAACACGTACTTCCTCGCGCGCTACAGCGAGCTGGAGACGGAGCTCGTGATGCGGCACCTGTTGCGACCGGGTGATCAGTTCGTCGACGGCGGCGCGAACATCGGCATGCTGTCGCTGATGGCGGCGCACCTGGTCGGGCCGAGCGGGCGCGTGCACGCGTTCGAGCCGAACCCCGCGGTATACCAGCGCCTGCTCGAGCACCTGGATCTCAACGGCCTGCGCAGCGTGGTGACGCCGTATCGGCTCGGGCTGTCGAACATGGAGGCACCGCTGCGGCTGCGCATCGTGCACGACGAGCCGGAGACCGGCACGGTGGCCACGCTGCCCGATCAGCTGGTGCCGCACGTCACGGACGAGCTGACCATTCGCGTGGCGCCGGGCGACGACCTGCTCACCGACACGCTGCTGCCGGACCGACGCACGCTGATCAAGCTCGACGTCGAGGGCCACGAGGCAGAGGCCGTGGAGGGGCTGCGTGCCACCATCGACGCGCAGCGCCCCGTGCTGCTCACGGACGTCATCCCCGAGCGCTTCACGCCGGCTCACCCCTGCCGCTTGTTCCCCGTGTTGCTCAGCCGTGGCTATCGCTGCTTCGAGGTCGGGCTGCGCAAGAGCGGTATGCGCCGACACGAGCTCACCTTGCGCCCCGTGCACGCGCTGTCCGAGCTGATCGGGCAGGTCGAGCTGCTCTGGCTTCCACCCGACGAGAGCTACGGCTTCGAGCAATTCGCCGCGAGCTAGCGTACCCTCATGATGTGCGTCTCGACTCCGAATCGTTGCTGCGCCTGCGCGACCAGCTCCGGCGCAGTGGGGAACGCCGAAGCATCGCACCGCCGCCTCCGGGCAAGAGCGACCCGCCGTCGGACGTGCTCGCCATCGTTCAGCGCGTGGCGCCGATGTGCGAGGTGCTGTACCTGCTGATGGTCGCCGACGAGCACAGCGACGAGCGCGAGCTCGAGGTGCTGCGCGGCGCCATTCGCGCGCTGACCGAGGACACGCTGCGCACGCCGATCATCGACGGCATGCTGGAGCGCTTCGAGGCCAACGCAAACCAGTACGGGCGCGAAGCAAGGCTGGCCCAGGTGGCCGCGCTGCTGTCTGCAGACCGTCAGGATGCCGAGGCCGCGTTCACGCTCGCCGCGGTGATGGCCATCGCGGACGAGTCTCCCGACGACCAGGAGCGCGCCTGGCTCGAGGACCTGCGCCAGATGCTCGGCATCAAGCCCGCACGCGCCAGCGAACTCCTGGGCGAGCTAGGCATGCTCTAACCCCTGCCCCTGCCCCTGCCCCTGCCCCTCACTCTTCCCGCACCAACACCTCACGCGCAGTCACACCTTCCGCGATATCGAGCGCAACGTGATAGCGATACTGCCCGTCGCTCTGCTCCCAGATCCGCGGCACCCGCGCCGCGTTGATGAACAGCGTTCCCTCGCGCTCCACACACCACGCGCGCGGCCCCGCGTGCGTGTGCGTGTGCATGTGCCCCGCGAACACGGCCAGCACGCGCCGGTCGCGGCGTCGCGCGTAGTCGAGCGCCACGCGTAGATCGGGATCGCCCCAGTCGCCTTCCTCGGGCGCGAAGTCGCGCCCCCAGATGTCGGTCGCCCGCGCGCCGAGCCCGGTGGGACCATTGTGCGCGAGCACGATCAGCTCCGGCGTCTCCACCTGATCGATCAGCGCACACAGCTTGCGTGCGGAGTCCTCCATGCTGCTGACGCCGAAGCGATCCTGCAGTGCCTCGGCGGCGTACAGCTCCGGCCCGCCGCGCGAGTAGGGTCGCGCCGCGAGCACCGTCAGCCCCGCGTAGGCGTGCAGGCTGTACCCGCAGAGGTGCACCTGGCCGGCCTCTCTCTGAAGCAGCGAGAGCAAGCCGCGCTGGTGCCCGAGCTCGGCGGCGATCTGCGCCACGCGCTGTACGTCGTTGTTCCCGGGCATCACCAGGGCGCGTCGCGCCATGCGCCCGAGCGAGCGCGCAATGCGCACGCCGTTGTCGCTCGTGCCGCTGCCGAGGTCGCCCGTGACCAGCACCAGGTCGTAGTCGGATGCGCTGAAGTAGCGCGCGTCCCAGTCATCCCAGTGACCGTGCAAATCGCCCACGACTGCTATCCGCCCGCGCATGCTCGCTGTGAGCATACCCGCCTCGCGCGCTCCGACCTCCATGTGAGCTGAGATTTCGATACTCATTCGACGCCGGATTGCCGCCCAAGCTAACAAATGCCGAGGCAGGACGTGACTGAGCATCGGCTGGAAACGAGCAGGCCACATAGCTTTGAAAGACTCCGCGGAGATTCTGCGAGGTCCGAGAGCACACATGGCGCTGAACTCCTCCGTACGTCCCATCCCCAAGGCGAGCACCAAGCCGTCGCCGCTGCGCGTCTTGGTCGAGCGCCAGCGCGACGAGCTGCGCGCGCTGCTCGACTCGCCCCACAGCGCCGGCGTCCAGCTCGCACGCCAGCATGCGGCGCGCATGGACGCGATCCTGCGCACGCTGTTCGACGGCGCCGAGAACCGCGGCACGCCCTTGCTGCTCGGCGCCGTCGGCGGCTACGGCCGCAACGCGCTGGGCTGGAAGAGCGATCTCGATGTCTGCTTCGTCACCAACGGCACGCGCGAGGAGCTGCAGCCGATCGTCGACGAGCTGCTCTATCCGCTCTGGGATGCGGGCGTGCACGTCGGGCACCAGGTGATCCCGCTGTCCGAGGTGGTCGAGGCCGCCGTGCACGACCTGCCCACCGCCACCGAGCTGCTCGACTTCCGGCCGCTCGCGGGCAGCGACGCGATCGCCCGCTTGCTCAAGGACTGCCTCGCCGTCGGCGTGTTCGCGCCGGAGAAGCTCGGCAAGTTCATCGCGCGCCTCGAGGAGCACATGGAGGCGCGCCACAAGCGCTTCTTCGACTCGGTGTACCTGCTGGAGCCGGACGTGAAGAGCGGCGCGGGTGGCCTACGCGACCTCGACTTCGCGCTCTGGGCGGCGCGCGCGCGCTTCGGCACCGCGAGCCTGCACGAGCTCGCCGCGCACAACGTGATCCCGGTGCACGCCGCACACGAGGCCGAGATCGCGGCCGACTTCCTGTGGGCCGTGCGCAACCAGCTGCACGAGCTCGCCGGCCGGCGCTCGGATCGCCTCACCTTCGCCGAGCAGGAAGCGGTCGCGCGCGCGCTCGGCTACGCCGCTACCATGAACGTGCCCGCGGATGCCTCGTCGCTGGAGCGCAACGGCGCGATGGTCGAGTCGTTCATGTCCGACTACTACCGCCACGCGCGCGTGATCACGCGCGTCAGCGAGCAGCTGATCGGGCGCGCCAAGCGGCGCAACGAGAACCCGCGCGCGGTCGCAGAACAGCTCGGAGACGGCCTGATCGCGTGCGAAGGCGGCGTGGCGTTCGCGGACCCGACCCAGCTGCACAGCGACCCCGCGCTCGCGCTGCGCATCTACATGGTGGCGCTCAAGCGCGACCAGGTGGTGCTCGCGCGCTCGCGCGACGCGATCCTGGAGGCGGCCAGCAAGCCTGCATTCGCGGAGGCGCTGCGCGCGAGCCCGGAGGCGAACAAGCTGTTCCGCAAGCTGGCGGCGAGCGCGCGCAAGGCGCCGTTCCGCTCCGGCTCCGCGCTCGGGGAGCTGCACGAGGTGGGCTTGCTGCTCGCGATGATCCCCGAGTTCGCACCGGTGGTCGGGCGTGTGCATCACGACATCTACCACGTGTACACGGTGGACGTTCACTCGGTGGCCGCGGTCGATCGGCTGCACGCGCTCGCGCGCGGCGAGCTGGCGGCGGAGTTCCCGCTCGGCTGTCGGCTCGCGGCGGAGATCGCGCGCCCCCAGATGCTCGCAGTCGCGACGCTGCTGCACGACGTCGGCAAGGCGATCGGCGGCCACAACCACGCCGAGCGCGGCGCGGAGATGGCGCGTCCGATCCTGACTCGGCTCGGCTTCAACGCGGACGACGTCGACGACGCGTGCCACCTGATCCTCAAGCACCTCGCGCTGTACGTGGTGGCCGCGCGGCGCGACCTCGCGGACCCGGCGACGATCGAGGAGTTCAGCGGCGAGGTGCGCGGCCGGGAAGGGCTACGCGACCTGTACCTGCTCACCGTCGCCGACCTGTCCACGACCAGCCCGAAGGCGATGACGAAGTGGAAGGCGAGCATGGTCGATGCACTCTGGCGTGCGACCGATGCGCGCCTGAGCGGCGTCAGCGGCGGACCCACGCGCATCGCACGCGCACGCGCGGCGGTGCACGAGCAGTGGCCGAGCACGCTCAGCGCGGCCGCGGTCGAGGAGTACCTCGACACGATGCCGGAGCGTTACCTGCTCTCCAACACGCCGAGCGAGATCGTGGCGCACGCGCAGGTCGCGCTGCAGCCGCGCAGCGTGCCGGTGGCCGCCGCGGTGGTGCCGTCTTCGCACGAGGACGTGATGGAGCTGTGCGTGGTCACCGACGGTCGGCCCAGCACGGGCCTGATGGTGGTCGCCGGCGACCGACCGGGCTTGTTGGCGTCGATCGCGGCCGCGATCTCCGCCAACCGGCTCTCGATCCAGGCGGCGCAGATCCACTCGCGCCCGCTGCGCTGTGGCGGCGTGCAGGCGGTCGACCTGTTCTGGGTGAACGGCGCGCCGGAGGACGAAGGCTCGCTGCAAGAGCGGCTGGTCAAGCTGGAGCGCGACCTGAACGCGATCGTGATGGGCGACGTGAAGGCGCGCGAGCTGCTCCGGCCGTCGCAGCGTCCGTCGCGCTGGAGCGTACGGCCACTGCCGCCGGTGCAGACCGAGATCTACATCGAGCACCACGCGTCGAGCGTGCACACCATCATCGAGGTGATCACCGAAGATCGCCCCGCGCTGCTGTTCGATCTCGCCGAAGCCCTGCACACGCTCGGCCTCACGATCAGCGTCGCCAAGATCAGCACCGAGGGCACGCGCGTCATCGACGTCTTCTACGTCAGCGAGACCGACGGCCGCAAGGTAGAGCCCGGCCAGCGCACCGACGTAATCCGCCAGGTCCTGCTCGAGACCCTCAAGCTCCAACGGGCCCTCAGCTGAAGCTACCCTCGTAGCTCGTGTCTTCGACCTCGGCCGCGTGCTCGGTGGGCGTCAGGGGTTGGTAGCAGTCGAGCATGACGGCGACCTCCTCGGTGTGCTTCGCGCCGACGCTGGCCTCGTAGAGGCCGGGCTGGGGGCCGTGGGGGATGCCGCGGGGGTGCAGGGTCAGGCTGCCGGCTTCCACGCCGCTGCGGGACGCGAAGGAGCCGCTTATGTAGTAGATCAGCTCGTCGACGTCGGCGCTGGAGTGCGGGTAGGGGCAGGGGATGGCCTGCGGGTGGAAGTCGAGCGGGCGTGGCACGAACGAGCAGATCAGGGCGCCGTGGGTCGCGAACGTGCCGTGCCAGGTGGGCGGCAGGTGCACCGAGCTCACGCGCGGCTGGAACGCGAGGATCGGGAACGCCCACGGGTAGAGCGTGCCGTCCCAGCCCACCACGTCGAGCGGCGCGTGCGCGCTGTGATAGCTGTGGCGCGCCCCGTGTCGCTGTACGTGCAGCGTGCGGATCTTCTCGTCGAGCGGACCCTGGAACGCGGGCTTGCGAAAGTCGCGATGGCAGTACGGCGCATCCATGCGCAGCTGGCCGACCGGGTTGCGCCACTGCGCGGGAATGCCGAGCGTGCCGGTGCACTCGATCAGGAGCAGGTCCGCCGGTTGGTCGATCAACATGCGGTACAGGATGCCGCGCGGGATGCCGACGTAGTCGCCCGGCCCGAACGCGAGATCACCGAGCACGCTGCGCACCACGCCGCGGCCCGCACGCACGAACCACAGCTCGTCGGCATCGCCGTTCAGCGTGTACACCTCGTCGCTGCGCGTGGGCTTGGCCACCGAGATGGTCACGTCGGCGTTGGCGAGCAGCGCACGTCGCCCGGTCAGGCGTTGGGTTCGATAGTGGCGGCGTCGTAGCGGGTTCTCGCTCATCAGCAGCGCGGGCGCGCTTGCTTGCGCCTCGTAGGTGAGGCCCTGCGGGCGGTTGACGTGGTAAGCGATCGTGTACGGCCCGTCGAAGCCGGCGCGCGTCAGGCAGTGCTCGTAGCGCAGCGTGCCCGCGCCGTCGCGCAGCGCGAGGTGGTGCTTCGCCGGCAGCTCGCCGTACGCGACGCGCTCGATCACGAGGCCCCCTTCTCGCGCTCGATGCTCTCGAACAGCGCGCGGAAGTTGCCGGCGCCGAAGCCCTTGTCGCCCTTACGCTGGATGATCTCGAAGAAGAACGGGCCGGCCTGCTTCTCGCCGTACAGGCCCGCCGACTCCTTGAGGAAGATCTGCAGCAGGTACTGGCCGTGCGAGGAACCATCGACCAGCACCTGCAGCTGCTCGAGCGTGTCGACCGACTCCTCGATCGCACCCACGCCGATCTTCTGCAGGTGCTCGGGCAGCCGCTCGTAGTACGCGTGCGGCGTGGGCATGAACTCGATGCCTCGCGCGCGTAGCAGCCGCACCGCCGACAAGATGTCGCGCACCGTCAACGCCGCGTGCTGCACGCCGTCGCCGCGGTGCTCCTCGTTGAACATGTTGATCTGCGACGCCTTGAACGACGGTCGATAGGGCTCGTTGTTGGCGAACTTGATCCCACTCGCTGGATCCCACATCACCTTGCTGCGCAGGCCCGAGCCCTCGCGCAGCTCGTACTTGGCCACGTCGCGGGTGTGGAACTGCACCTCCCACAGCGGCTCGAGGCCCATCACGTGCTGCATCCAGAGCAGCGCCGGCTGCATGGTCTGGAAGTTGGATGTGATGTGGTCGATGCCGACGAAGCCGATCTCGTTCTGGCCCGTGGGCGCGTCGTACAGCTGCATGCCGGGGTAGAGCCCGCGGTAGCCGCGCCGCTCGACGAAGCGAAAGGTGGTGTCGCCGAACGGCGTGGTGATCGAGAACGTCTTCAGCGCGCCGCCGTCGTCGCGCGCGGTCTGCACCTCGTTGATCGGCGTGCCGCCGCTCGCCTCCAGCGTCGCGAACGTGTGTGCGATGTCTTCGACCTCGAAGGCGAGCGTGCCGATGCCGTCGGGATGCTTGGCCAGGAAGCGCGCGGCGCGGCCGCCTTCCCCCTGCGGCGTGGAGCAGGTGACCACCACCTCGCCGGCCTGGAAGGTGAGCGAGCGCTGCCTGCCCTGCGCCTCCAGCTCCGGCGCGCTGCGGCCGATCTCGCGGAAGCCCATCGCGTCGAGGTAGAAGCGCCGGCTGCGCTCCAGGTCGCGCACGTAGTAGTGCAGCCCGAGCAGCTTGCGGATCCCGAGTCGTCCCAGCGTCATGACCTGTCCTCCAACGGAGCATCGGGTTGTGCTTCAGGGCGTGCGCGCTGAAAGGCGGGCAACGCGTTCGCGGCGACCTCGGCGGCGAGCAGCCGCGGGTAGGCCTCGAGCGCGAGGCCGAAGCGACGCGCGTTGTAGAGCTGCGGCACCAAGAACACGTCGGCGAGCGACGGCGCATCGCCGACCAGAAAGCGGCCCGGCTGGGCGCGCGCTTCGAGTGCCGCGAGACCCTGCGCCAGCGCGCTTGCCGCCCAGCTGCGTGCCGCGTCCTCGCCGCCGAGGCGACGTAGCTCGGCCAGCGTGGCGGTGTTCTGGAGCGGCTGGATGCCCGAGTTGATCAGCTCCACGATCTCGCGCACGCGCGCTCGCAGCAGCGGCTGCTTGGGCAACAGCGGCGGCTCCGGGTGAAGCTCGTCGAGCAGCTCGACGATCGCGACCGACTGCGTCAGCCGCGAGCCGTCAGTCCATTCGAGGGTCGGCACTTGCTGCATCGGATTGATCGCGGCGAACGCCTCGCTCCGCTGCTCGCAGATCGTTGGTAGCAGGTTGACGGCCACGTACTCGTACGGCACCGCCTTGAGCGCGAGCACGATGCGCACCCGGTACGCGCTGCTCGAGCGCCAGTACGAGTAGAGCCTCATGCCGGCCTCACGGTCTGATCGATGCGGCCGAACAAGCTCGTGCCGTCCGCAGCGAGCACCTCCAGCTGCACGCGATCTCCGGCGCGCAGGAACGGCGTGCTCGCGTGGCCGTGCTGCAGCTGCTCGCGCACGCGCCGCTCGGCCAGGCACGACACGCCGCGCACGGCGTCCACGTTCGACACCGTGCCGCTGCCGAGGATCGTGCCGGCGGTGAACGAACGCGTGCGCGTGATGTGCTGGATCAACTCCAGGAAGGAGAAGTGCATGCCCTCGCTCGCATCCAGATCGCCGACCAGCTCCTCGTTGAGCAGCACGCGCAGGCGCACGTGCGCCCGGCCATCGAACGTCAGCTCGTCCGGCGTGACGGCGAACGGCGCGAACGCGGTGGCCGGCTTCGAGCCAAAGAAGCCGAAGCCCTTCTCCAGCTCGCTCGGCACCAGGTTGCGATACGTGACGTCGTTGGCGAGCATGAGCAGCTTCACGTGGCGCTGCGCGTCACTCGCCTTGGTGCCGCGCGGCGTGTCCCCGAGCACGACCGCGATCTCGCCCTCGAAGTCGAGGCCCCAGCTCGGGTCGCCGAGCACCAGCGGCGCGCGCGGAGACAGCAGCTCGGAGGAGCCGCCCTGGTACACGAGCGGATCGCTCTCCAGCGTCTTCGGTGGCTCGGCGCCGCGCGCCTTGCGCACCAGCCGCACGTGGTTGAGGTACGCCGAGCCGTCGACCCACTCGTACGCACGCGGCAGCGGGGCGCGCAGGCGCTCGACGTCGAGCGCGGAGCCGCGACCGTCGAGCTCCGCGGCGAGCGTGCGCAGCGCAGGCTCGGCGCGCGGCCAGTCATCGAGCGCGGCCTGCAGGTTGGGCGCGATCGCGGCCGCGGACAGGCCACGCTCGCCGCGCCGATCGACCACCCACAG
>DASUME010000557.1:0-7736 GCA_036277895.1 Polyangiales bacterium | reverse complement strand
GAACGAAGCGCGCATCGGCTTCGTCACTTGATCGTGGTCTCGTTCGACTCGGCGCCCGCCCGCAGCCCCCGCGTGGCAGCGCGGAGGAAGTGAGTTCGCGCGCTCAGGCTTGAATGACGGGCGCGCTCTGCGAGGCGAGGTAGTCGCGCATCACGCCCGCTTCGGCCTCGATCATGCGCCGGGCTTCCTTGGCCAGCAGCTGCTCGATCATGCCGGTGAACGGACGCGCCAACAGCGGCAGGTCGTGCACCTTGATCTCGCACTTCGCGATCCGGCGCGTCTTGCCGTTCGCGAGCGACTCCAGGCGTACCTCGCCGCGGTTGATCAAGCGCTTGGCGATCTTGTCCGTGAGCGGCACGTTGTTCACCGAGAGCGTGCGCTGGCTGCGGTCGTAGGTGCTCTCCTCGACCAGCTCGAACCACTCCGGCGGGACGTTCTTGTTGCCGATCTTGTCGAACGTCGGCTTCGGCGCGATGAACACCTTGCGCGTGATGTGCAGCCCGTCGTCCTCGAACGACCTCACCGCGTGCTGGTTGAGCACGTCGCTGTGCGCGAGCAGGTAGGTCGCGTACTGCGGGTGAAACATCGCCGCCTCGACCGCTTCTACAGGGGCGTCGAACACGTGCTCGATCTCGAAGTTCATCGCCAAAAACCTACCACGTGCTCCGAGCTGCGAGAAGCTCGCCGCAACACGTCGGTCAGCCACCCCTCAGGTGGCGGTGTCTGCGACGGCTTCGGTGAGCTCGGACTCGCTCTCGAGGTTGCCAAACAGGAAGGCACGCAACGAATCCTCCCCTTCCGGCAGGCGCTCGAAGCGCACGCCCAGGCCGGGACGGTCCCCCTCGGTGGTCGAGACGGCGCGCACGACCTTGCCGTCGGCGACCACCGTCTCGCTGCCGGGCAGGCGAAGCGTGACCCGGACCGCAACGCCGGGTGGCATCGGCAGCGCCGTGCGCAGGAACAAGCCGCCGCGTCCGAGATCGACCGTGGTCCCAAAGACGGTGGCTTGCTCGTGCTCCAGCCAGCAGCCGCAGCGAACCGAGACGCGACGATATGCACGCGCCTTGCGGCGAACGCGCTGTGCTTGCGGCGCGCTGGAGGCGCCGGGCTGTCGCAGTTGGTCTAACGCCGTGGCCGTCACAGGTTCTCCATATGAGTCACGAACCCGGTGTGTGTCAACATCGGCTCTGTGATCCTCCTGCCTACTGCGCGCCCGGTTCCCCCCCAGGGTGCGTCGCAGGCCTGCGGGTATGTACACGCGCAATTGCGTGCCCGCATGTGCTCTGTTACGGACCGTTCTCGTGTTTTTTCGCGCGACTTCCAACTTTCTCGCACACCTGGCGCTCGTCCTTTCCTTGGGGCAGCTCGCGGGCTGCGATCGTGAGGGGCGCGTGCGGGCCGAGGCGCGCACCTTCCTCGCGCTGTACGAGGCCACCGATCATCGCGCCCCGATCCCGGAGCGCGAGCGCAAGGTGCTGCAGATGGAGCAGCTCGCGCTGAGCGAGGAGGCGGTGCGCGCGGCGCGCGATGAGTGTGTCGCCGCACACAAGACGCTGATCGACGCCGAGAAGCAGAACGAGCACGCGTCCGTGGAGCTCGACAAGGCACTCGCCGCCCAGCCCAAGGGGGAGCCGCTGCCTCCGGACCAGATCGCGCGCATCCGCAGCGAGATCCAGGTCGCGGAGGGCTCGCTGTCGGACGCGCGCAAGCGCTTCGAGCACTGCGAGACGCAGGCGCGCAGCCTGGACCTTCGCTTCGGAGAGCGCTGAAGCCACGCGTGGTGCAGACTGTGCGGGCTCGTATGAACAGATTCTTCGTCTGGTCGGTACTCTCGCTCACGCTCGCTTGCGGCAACCCGGACCCTGGCTCGAGCGCGGCCAAGGCCGTGGCCGAGAGAGCCTCCGCGCTCGGCGAAGCGGTCCGACCGCCGTTCGACGTGAAGGACGATGCCGACGGGCTGCTGCTGGTCTGGTACGACGAGCAGGGCGACGCGCATCCCGCGAACAAGCGCGCGGAGGTGCCCGAGGCCAACCGCCAGCGCGTGCGCGTCGAGGCGCTGGAGCTCGCGCCCGATCAGCGCCTCGATCCGGCGTTCGTCTACGTCGCGGATCTACGCACGGCGGCCGCAGACGGGCAGTACCCGGTGCGCAAGGTGGAGCGCGACGCGCTCGAGGCTTCGCTCGTGAGTGCGCGACCGGTGGCGGCGAGCAGCGACGTGATCATCTACGGCGCGAGCTGGTGTGGCGCCTGCAAGCAAGCGCGCCAGTTCTTCGAGCACAAGGGTGTGCCCTTCGTCGAGAAGGACATCGAGAAGGAGCCCGCTGCGCGCGGCGAGATGATGGCCAAGGCCAAGGCGCAGGGCGTGAACACCGGCGGCATCCCGGTGATCGACGTCAAGGGCACGCTGATCGGCGGTTTCAATGCCGCGCGAATCGATCAGCTCCTCGCGACGAATTGAGCGTCGCCTCACGCGGCCATGCGCCGCGAGCGACAAACGTTTATCCGACGATACAAAATCGGCAGTTCGCGATCCTGGAGGGCAAGTAGTCGGGTACCGATAACAACCTATGAAGTCCACTGGCTTGCTTTGCTGCGGGGCGTTGCTCCTCGCGTGTGGCTCCGACCCACAAACGGTCGGCAGCGGCGATCTCGAGACGCGCAAGCCGGACGCCGGAGGGCGTGCGGATGGCGGCAAGCGCGACGCTTCGTCCTCCACCAGCCCCGGCGGGAAGAAAGACGCGGGCAAGGGAGGCTCGAGCGGCGGCGGTGGCGACGGCTGCGAGACGCAGAACATCGCCGCGCGCGAGAACCCGCCCGACATCCTGATCGTGCTCGATCGCTCGCTGAGCATGGAGTTCGGCGGTCGCTGGCAGCCCTCGACGAGCGCGGTGAAGATGCTCACCAACGAGTTCGAGAACCAGGTGCAGTTCGGGCTGATGACCTTCCCGAGCGGAAACAGCGTCTGTGATCCGGGCAAGCTCGACGTGCCGGTCGCGCCCGTGAACGCCAGTGCCGTGAACGGCTTCATCGACGGCACCGGGCCGACCGGCTTCACGCCCACCGCGGGCACGCTGAAGAACGCGCTCGAGGCGCTCGGCGATCGCAACATCGTCGCCGACGCCGTTCCGATCCCGGCGTACGTGCTGCTGGTGACCGACGGCGAGCCGCAGTGCCCCGGTGAGCCCGACCAGAGCCCGCGCGCGGTCGAGGCCGTGACGGCGCTCGCGCAGGCCGGCATCAAGACCTACGTCATCGGCTACAACCTCGCCCTCGGCGCCGATCTCATGAACCAGATGGCGCAGGCGGGCGGCACGGACCGCTACTACGAGGTCGCCAACCAGCAGGAGCTGAGCGACGCCTTCGCCGAGGTCACCAAGGACATCGTGAAGTGCGAGTTCGAGCTGTCCGAGGTCCCGATGGACCCGACCTTCGTGCGCGTCACCATCGACGGTGAGACCGTGACCTTGAACGCGGCCGACGGCTGGGTGATCGACGGCAAGAAGATCACGCTGCAGTCAGGCTCGTGCGACCTCCTGAAGGACGGTCAGAGCCACACGCTGCAGGTCAAGGTCGAGTGCACCCAGGTGTTCCTCTAACGGGTCACGTTGGTGTTCGGGCGCTTGTTCTTCTTCTTGCGGTAGAGCACGCGCACCGGCGTGCCGTAGAAGTCGAAGCGCTTGCGGATCTGGTTGGCGACGTAGCGCTTGTAGCTGAAGTGGATGTCGTCCGGGTGGTTCGTCATCGCGACGAACGTCGGCGGCTCCACCATCGCCTGCGAGACGTAGTAGAGGCGCACCGAACGACCACCCTGCGGAGGCGGTGGGTGGTGCAGCAGCACGGCCTCGAAGAAGCGATTGATCTCGCCGGTGGTGATGCGCCGGCGGAACGACTCCATCGCCAGGTCCACCTTCTCCAGCAGCTTGCTGGTGCCGCGACCGGTCAGCGCGCTGAGCGTGATGATCGGCGCGAACGCCGCGAAGTTGAGCACCTCGCTGGTGCGCTCGATCACCTTGTCGAGCTCCTCGCGCGAGAGCAGGTCGCTCTTGTTGAGCACCACGATCATGGCGCGCCCGCGGTCGGCGGCGATGCCCGCGATCTTCGCGTCCTGCTCGGCGATCCCCTCCGCGGCGTCGACCATCAGCAGCACGATGTCGCAGCGCTCGATCGCGCGCACCGCCTGCAGGATGCCGAGCTGCTCGACGTTCTCCTTCTTGCGCGACTTGCGGCGAATGCCGGCGGTGTCGATCAGGACGTACCGCTTGTCGCCGCGCTCGAGCAGGCTGTCGATGCTGTCGACCGTGGTGCCGGGGCGTGAGTCGACCAGCTGCCGGTCCTCGCGCAGCAGCTGGTTGGTCAAGGACGACTTGCCCGCGTTCGGGCGGCCGATGATCGCGATGTGCGGCGCGGTCTCGTAGCCGGTTTCCTCGATCTCCTTGGGCGGCGGCAGCGCCTTGACCAGCGCCTCTTCGAGATCGCCGATGCCGCGGCTGTGCAGCGCGCTGATCGGGAAGAACTCGTCGATGCCCAGCTCGTAGAGCGAGGTCGCCTCGGCGATGCGCCTGGGGGAGTCGCACTTGTTGGCGATGTAGATCACCGGCTTCTGCGCGCGGCGTAGCAGCTTCACGGCCTCGCGATCGGCCTGCAGAGGCTCGGTGCTGGCGTCGAACACGCACAGCACGACGTCGGCTTCTTCGAGCGCGAGCTTCACCTGGCGCGCGATGCCTTCCTGCATCGGGTCGTCGCTGTCGGGGTCGAAGCCGCCGGTGTCGATCAACACGAACGGCGCACCGAGCGCCTCCGCGTCGGCGTAGTGGCGGTCGCGCGTGACGCCGGGGCGATCCTCGACGGCCGCGATGTTCGCGCGCGCGAGGCGGTTGAACAGCGTGCTCTTGCCCACGTTCGGGCGGCCGACGACGGCGACCAGCGGGCGCGGGGTGCGCGCACCAGCCGGACGCTCCTTGCGCTGACGTCGGCGCGGGCGAAGGTCCTCTTCCTCGACGCGCTCTTCTTCGACGTCTTCTTCCTCGACGTCTTCTTCTTGGTCCTCGAGGTCGTCTTCCTCGAGCTCTTCCTCTTCGTAGCTCACGAGCTCCTCTCCATCGCCAGCTCGCGCACCCGCGCGGGGTCCTCGGTCCAGCCCTCGACAACCTTCACGAACAGGCCGAGGAACACCTTGCGCTCCAGCATGGCTTCGATCTCGACGCGCGCCTCGCTGCCGATCGTCTTCAGCATCTGGCCGCCGGCACCGACCACGATCTTCTTGTGGCTCGGGCGCTCGACGACGATCGTGGCCTGGATGCGGGTCAGCGTGTCGGTCTCCTCGAAGCTGTCGATCAGGATCGCCACCGCATAGGGCACTTCATCGCGCGTGTTGCGGATCGCCGCCTCGCGCACCAGCTCGGCGACGAAGAAGCGCTCCGGGCGGTCGGTGATGTAGTCGGGATCGGCGTACAAGATCCCCGGCGGCATGTGCTGGCGCAGCTCGCCGATCAGCTGCTTGAGCCCGCGCTCCTTCAGGGCCGCGATCGGCACCACGGCTTCCGGCTTCAGCTCTTCGTGCAGCCAGGTCAGCCAGGGCAGCAGCCTGGTCTTGTCCTTCAGCTTGTCGACCTTGTTCAGGCCGATCACCAGCTTGGCGTTGATGCCGCGCAGCAGCTCGCGAACTTCCTTGTCGGCGGGCGGCAGCGAGGGCGCGCCGAGCGTGCGGTCGTTCGGGCTCTCCAGCAGCCACAGCACCACGTCGGCACCCTCGAGGGCGCCCTGCGCCTCCTCGACCAGCGCGCGGCCGAGCGCGTTCTTGGGGCGGTGCAGACCGGGCGTGTCCACGAACGCGATCTGCGTCGGCGGCTCGCTCTGGCTGTACACGCCCAGGATGCGGTGGCGGGTGGTCTGCGGCTTCTCGGTGGCGATCGCGAGCTTCTGGCCGAGCAAGGCGTTCAGCAGGGTGGACTTGCCCACGTTGGGGCGGCCCACGATCGCACAACGCCCGGCGCGGGGCGCGCTGTCTTCGACTTCCTCGGTCATGAAGCGGCGAGCTTAATGCGGATCGTGGGCGGGGCCAGCTGGTACAACCTCGAGGTGAGGAACGGGATCGCAGCGCTCGCCGCGGGATTGTGCGCAATTCCGAGCGCGCAGGCCGTCCCCGCAAATACGCAAGACGTGGTCTGGATCGCCTCGGGCTGGTTCACCTACGGCGCGGACGAGGACGACCTCGAGCACGCGAGACGGCTCTGCGTGCGCGAGCGGGCGCGCGCCGGACTGCGCCTGCACCCCTGCGCGAGCGATGCCGCCTTCGCGGACGAGCTGCCCGCGCGGCGCGTGTTCCTGTCCGACTTCGGCATCGACCGCCGTGAGGTCAGCCAGGCGGAGCACAGCCGCTGCACGCAGGCCGGGGAGTGTGATCCGCCCGCGTTCGTCAGCGAGCACCCGGGCCTCGCCGCCCCCGAGCTGCCCGCGATCGGCCTGACCCACGCGCAGGCCGAGGCGCTGTGTCGATTCCGCGGCGGGCGGCTGCCCACGGAGGCCGAGTGGGAAGGAGCTGTACGCGGCGACTCGGCGCGCCGCTTCCCGTGGGGCTCCTTCTACAACCCCGGGCTGGCGAACCACGGGGCCCCGGCCTCGGCGGTCGACATCCAGGTTGGGGACGGGGCAGAAGAAGACGGCTTCGCGCACCTGGCGCCGATCTGGGCCTTTGCCACGGCGCGCGGCCCTCACGGGCTGGTGCAGGCGGCCGGCAACGCCTGGGAATGGACCGCGGACTCGTTCGCGGGGGTGCGCGCGCAGCCGCCCGGCGTGGACCCGGTGGTGGCGCTCGACAATGGCGAGCGGGTGGTACGTGGAGGCTCGTTTCGCAGCCCGGCGCTCGCACTTCGTGTGACACATCGCGAAGCCCGCGCGGAGCGCCAGGCCTACCCGGACGTGGGCGTCCGCTGTGCCTACTCTCTGCGAAGTGGCTCGGGCGCGCAGAAACCGCCATGATTAGCGCGAGCTGAAGACAGTTGGATCAGCGATGACGGCGCTGGCGCATGGGCTCGAATCAGGCTACCCGCAGCCCACACGGGTGGCGGCGCCGAACCGCGGCAAGTGGCAAAGAGACTTCTGCGCGGCGCTAGGGCGCGCGACTCGGAGGAATGGATGAGGACGTTCGTGCGGAGTTTCGCGCAGGCCCTGGCCATCGTGCTCCTGTTCTCGGTGGCTGCGCAGGCGCAGCCCACACCGGCGGACAAGGCGCGCGCACGCGAGCTGTACACGCAGGGGCAGCAGCTGTTCCGGCAGGGCGACTTCAGCACCGCGCTGCGCGCGTTCGAGGACGCCTTTCGCGCGGTGCCCAACCCGGTCGTGCTGCTCAGCATCGCCGAGTGCCAGGTGCGCAACGAGGACTACGCGGCCGCCGTGGGCAGCTTGCGCCAGTACCTGAACGAGAAGCCGAACGCGCCCGATCGCGCGCAGGTCGAGTCGCAGATCGCGAGCCTCGAGGCCAAGCCCGGCACGGTGAGCATCGAGAGCTCGCCGCCCGGCGCGGTGATCTGGGTCGACGAAGAGAACACCGGCTACCTGACGCCGAACGAGATCTCGGTTCGCTCGGGCTCGCACACGGTGCGACTGTCGTCGCCCGGGTTCCAGAACCAGGAGCAGACGATCAACGTGGCGATCGGCTCGCGGCAGCGGCTCAGTCTGTCGCTGACGCCCGACGCGCCGGCGCCAGTGGCCGAAGAATCGGTGCCCGAGCCGGCGCC
>DASUME010000556.1:0-2847 GCA_036277895.1 Polyangiales bacterium | reverse complement strand
TTCACCAGTGGCGCCTGGGTGGTGCCGCACGAGCTGCACGCGCTGCAGCTGGCCAGCACCCACGCCGGCGCGCTGCGAGCGCGGGTGGCGCTGCTGGAGCCGAGCGAACGTGCGGTCGCCCGGGCGTTCAGCATACACGACGGCGAGGTCACGCCCGAGCTGGAGGCGCACCTGTTGAGCGGCGCGCAGGTCCCGCCGCTGGTGCGCATGGAGGCGCTGGCGAACCTGCTCGATCAGGGGCTGCTCGTGCGCGGCGAGCGCGGCCTGCGCTTCGCGCACGAAGAACAGCGCACGCTGCTGAACGTGGAGCTAGAGGAGCCGACGCGTAGCGTGCTCGCGCACCGGCTGGGCGAGTACCTGCTCGCGCAGCCCAACCTGGGCCCGGAGGAGCGTATCCGCGCGGGCGTGCAGCTGCTGCATGCGGGCGATCCGCGCGCGCTGCAGCTGTTGCAGGCGGCAGGCTCGGAGCTCGCCAAGGCGCGCAAGCGGCTGTCTTCGGCGCTGTTGGACGAGCTCGGCGACGCTCTGGGCAGGCTGCAGGCGCGCGGCGTCGGCGAGCGCGAGCTGGCGGGTCTGCTGGTGCCGCTCGCGCTCGGCAGCTTCGCGGTCGACGCGCGCGCGATGATGCGCTTTGGGCCAGCCTCGGTGCGCGCGTTGTCCGAGCTGCTCGGGCTCACGCGCGCGAGGCGCTGGCAAGCCCTCGGCGCGCGCCTGGCGATGACGATCTCGCTGGCCAAGGCCAAGCGCGACCTGCGCGGGCAGACGTTCGACTACCCGACGGCGTTCGGCTTGCTCGTGGGCTGCGCGTCCGCGCTCGCGGCCACGGCGTGCGACGTGATGGACCCGGAGCTCGCGCGCGCGTACGCCGAGGCGATCGCGCCGCTCGCGGTGCTCGGCCCCGACCACGTGGCGGGCGTGGCCTACGAGTACTGCCGTGCGCTGGTGGCGTCGTCGCGCGATGACCTGGTGAGCGCGCGCAAGAGCTGGCAGGCGCTGCTGGTGAGGCTGGACGATGCGCGGCCGATCGCGCTGATGTCCGCGCCGTCGCGCACGCGCTATCGCTCGGGCGCGCTGTACGCGCTCGGCTTGCTGCAAGCGCGCGAGGAAGATCCCGAGGCGCTGCAGACCGCGGAGCGCATCGTGAGCAACGGCGGGCTGATGCAGGCCACGCGCGCGGAAGAGGTGCGCGCCCTCTACCACGGCTTCCGCGGAGACTTCGCGCTGTGGGAGGCCGGGCGCGCGCGCGCGGAGCAGCACGCGGCCGAGCTCGGCGCGAGCTATCGCTTCGAGATCTGGGATGCGTTCGCCGCCAGTGAGCTGACCGCGCTCGGGCGCGACGCGATGGGCCTCAAGCGCACGCACGAGCGGCTGACGAAGCTGAGCGAAGACTTCCCCAGCTTGACCCCGCACCAGGAGCGTTGCCGCGCGGGCTACCTCGCGCTGCACGGTCGCTTTCGCGAGGCGATCGCGCTGCTGGCGCCGCGTGCGGCGGCGGAGCCGCTGGCGCAGCCGGGTTGGTTGCCGGCGACCGTGCAGCTGGCGCGCATCCACAACCGGCTCGGTGAGTTCGCGGAGGCGCGCGCGGTGTGCGAGCGCGCGATCACGGGCATGCGCTCGCTCGATGCGCGCAGCGCGCAGCACGCGCCGTTGCTGGCCGAGCACGCGGTGGCGCTCGCAGGGCTCGAGGACTTCGCGGCGGCGCGCGCGGAGCTGGCCACGTTGCTGGCCGCGAGCCGCGACAAGGGCCCGCTGCGGCGGGCGTACGTGAGTGAGACCGAGGTGCAGATCGCGTTGCTGGCCGGCGAGCCCGCGCAGGTGGAGCGCGCGCTGCGGGAGCTCGAGCGCTGCGCGCAGGAGACCGGGAGCGCCACGCTGATGCAGCACGCGCGGGCGTTCTCGGCGCGTGTTCAGGCACCGAACGCGCGCCTGGCGGCGCTGAACTCGGGCGCGGCAGAGAGCACGTGGTCGCGCGTGGAGCGTACGCTCGGCGGCGGGTTGTCGCTGACGCAGCGCTGTGAGCGTGCGCTGGCGATGTTGACCGAGCGCGCGAGAGTCACGCGCGGGCAGCTCTACCTGCTGGCGGGAGGCGATGCGCTGGCCTGCTGCGCGACCCTCGGCGAGCCCGCGCCGTCCGAGGTGGAGGACTGGATGCACTCGCGGCTCGCCGCCGAGTTCGAGGACGACGCGACCGAGCTGGTGCTCGACGAAGAGACCGCGCCCGGCCTGCCGGACGTGATGCCCACCGGCGACGCGCTGGTGCGCATGTTGCCCTTGAGCGCCCCCGCGAGCGATGGCCACGGTGTGGTGGGCGCGGTGCTGCTGTTTGCGCGGGACCGCGCGCCGACGGTGCCGATGGACTTGCTGACCTCGATCTCGGTGCACTTGGGTCGCGCGGTGTTGCCCGGACGAAGACGCGCGTAGACAGCTTGCGCGCGCGGGGTTCGTGGGGTTCGATGCGTTGCATGAAGACGCTTCGTTACGTTGCGCCCGTGTTGATGCTCGCTGCGTTCGTGCCCGTCACTCGCTCGGCGGAGGGGCCGGCGTTCACCAAGTACGCGGTCGCTGCGGATCACACGGATGCCTCAGCAGCAGGTGCGGCCGTTTTGCGTGCTGGCGGCAACGCAGCGGATGCGGCGGCGGCCACCATGCTCGCGCTCGGGGTGGCGAGCCCCACCGGGAGCGGGCTCGGCGGCGGCGGCTTTGCGCTCTACTACCGCGCCTCGGACAAGTCGCTCACGTTCCTCGACTTTCGCGAGACGGCGCCGGCGGCCACCAAGCCGGACATGTTCCGCGCGCGCCCGGGCGAGACGCCGGAGCAGGCCGCGGGGCGCTCGAAGCAAGGTGGGC
>DASUME010000555.1:0-7495 GCA_036277895.1 Polyangiales bacterium | reverse complement strand
AGTGGGTCATCTTCGGCAACGGCGTGGTCGGACCCGACGGTTCGGTCTACTGGGTGTTCCGTCGCGGCGCGCAGCTGGCGCTCGCAATCAGCCGCGACGAAGGCACGACCTGGCAGCTCGAGAACGTCCCGAACGCGCCGCTGCTGGGCTACTTCAACATCCTTCAGGTCGGCTTCGTCAACCCCAACTATGTGATCGGCGAGTCGCTCTCGATCGACGCGCAGGGCAACCTGTACCTGGTCTGGCCGGACCCTCAGGACCGTCTGCGCTTCTGCGTCTCGCGCGATCGCGGCCTGACGTTCAGCGAGCCGGTGGTGATCTCGGCCCCCGAGGTGAAGAACGTCTCGTACGGCATGGCCACCGTCAAGGAGCCGGGCGTGATCGCGATCGCCTACTACGGCCGCTCCGAGGGCAAGGCGCACCACGGCTACATCGCCGAGTCGCGCGACGCGCTCTCGGCCGAGCCCACGTTCACCGGCGGCACCGTCAACCCGCCGGACGACCCCCTCTATCCGCACGGCTTCAAGGTCGGGTACGACAAGATGCTGTTCGGTGGCGATCTGAACGAGATCGTACATGTCCGCTATGCGCCCAGCGGAGACATCTTCGCCTCCTTCAACAAGCGCATGCGCAAGGGCGCGCACAAGAAGGGCGGCTGGGACGCCAAGCAGCACGCCAACTCACGCTTGCAGGCCGTGCTCGGACGCCTCGAGCACCGCTGACTCGACCGCGTTGACCGGCGCGACACGAAGAGTCGCGAGCGAAGTCAAAGCCTGCCCGATTGCCAGCGCAGCGAATCAAAAGCACGATAGGGTTCTTTTGAAAGGCGCGCGCGAGCGCGCCGCTTGGCGAGAAGGATCTCATGAGAGTCACGCGAATCGAAGGCGCACTGCTGAGCGTGCTCGCTCTGGCTTCGTCTTGCTCCGACGACACGACCGACAAGCGCGCGTCCCAGCCCAACGCGATGAGCTGCGACGCCAAGCGTCCGGCGGTCGCGTATCGCGCGTCGGCCAGCGGCAGCAGCGGCGAGGCGCTCGGCGCCCCGACGCAGACCCTGGTCCCGTGCGCGCAGCTGACCGGCTACGCCTCGTCCGAGACCTCGCTCGCGGTGCTCAAGGACGGCAGCGTGCTGGTGGCCCCGGTGATCACCGCCGAGGGCACGGGCGTGCTGCGCACCAAAGACCGCGCAGGCAACTGGGAGGTGCTGCTGCCGGGCAAGCTCGGCGGAGCGCAGCACCAGCGCGTGCAGCCCTATATGTACGTGGAGCCCACGACGCAGCGCGTCTTGTTCGCGACCGCCACCGGCGCCGGCTTCGCGCTCTCGCTCAGCGACGACGGCGGCTCCAGCTGGCGCGCCTCGACGGTGGGCGCAGGCACGGTGGACTGGGTCAAGATCTTCAGCGGTCCGCCCGCAGCCACGGGCTACCCGAGCACGCTGTACGCCTCCTCGCCTGCGCCGATCTCCACCGCCTTCGCGGAGTATCAGCAAGTGCAGCGCTCGCTGGACGGCGGTGAGACCTGGAGCGTGATCGACGGCAAGCAGCTCCCGCTCCAGCCCGAGCTCAACGCCTGCCCGGCGTCGGAGTGGGTGATCTACGGCGGCGGCGTGGTGGCGGCCGATGGCTCGGTCTACCTCGGCTTTCGCCGCTGTACGCGGCTCGGCATCGCGCTCACACGCGATCAGGGCGCGACCTGGACGGTACGCGATCTGCCCGAAGCCACGCTGGTGGCCTACGAGGGAATCCTCTCGCACGCGGAGCTGCCGAACTTGCTGCTCGCCGAGCCGCTTGGCATCGACAGCGACGGCAACCTGTACGCGGTCTGGAATGACGACAAGGACGTACTGCGGCTGGCGGTCTCACGTGACCGCGCCGAGACCTGGTCCAAGCCGGTGGCCGTGGCTCCGCCGGGCGTCGGGCACACCGTGTTCGCAGACGTCGCGGTCAAGGCGCCCGGCACGATCGCGCTCGCCTACTACGGCAGCGAAGACGGCGGCGCCACGTACAACGCCTACGCGTCGGAGTCGCTCGATGCGCTCTCCGCCACGCCCACCTTCCACGGCGCACGCCTCAACTCCCCCAGCGAGGAGCCGCTGTTCGCCGAGGGCTTCGACGTCGGCTACGGCATGATCCTGAGCGGCGGCGACCTGATGGAGATCGTGCGCGTCGAGTACGCCCCCAACGGCGACATCTGGACGTCGTTCGCGAAGGACATGTGCCCTGGCATGGATCAGAGCCACTGCACCTGGGACCCCGCCGAACACGCAGATGCGCCCTATCAGCTCGTCATGGCGCGCCTCGAGCACCGCTGAACATCATGTCGATCTCGATCGTCTTCGCCCGCGCTCTGCTCGCCGAAGTCCGGGAACGCAGCGGCGCCAGCGACGGCGACGCCCTGCTGCGTCGCTGCGGGATCGAGCCCGAGCGGCTGGCCGTCTCTCATGCCGCGATGACGCTGGAGGAGTGCGCGGCCCTGATCGCGGAGGTCGTGGAGCTGACGAAGGATCCGGGACTCGGCCTGACCGTCGGCGCCAGCGCTCCCAAGGCCATGCTGCAAGTCTTGGGGCACTTGCTGTGCGCGCGGCGCACGGTGCGCGACGCCTTCGACTCCTTCCAGCGCTACTCGACCCTGCTGGACGGCGGAGTCGAGTGGGCGCTCGAGGAGAGCGGAGACACGGCGGCCTTCATCGGCATGCCACCGTTCCAGCTCGGAGCCTACGTACGCACTGCCATGGAGTTCTCGCTCGCGATGGCGTTCCGCTTCGGCCAGCAGTTCGCGGGCCCGCAAGCGCGTGCGCTGTCCGTGCAGTTCCGGCACGCGGAGCCGCCCTATGCGCAGCGCTACCGAGACTTCTTCGGCTGTGCCGTTCAGTTCGAGCAAGCGCGCTACGCGCTCGTCTTCCCGCGCGCGTACCTCGACCGCCCGCAGCCGCACGCGGACGCGGTGATGCACGTCGAGCTCGAGCGGCTGGCCGACGAGATGCTGGTGTTGCGCGCGCAGACGGACCGAATCAGCGAGCGCGTGCGCATGCACATCCGCCACCAGCCGCGCTTCCCCAACGTCGACTATGGCCAGCTCGCCGCGCGCATGGGCACCAGCCTGCGCACCTTGCGCCGTCGCCTGCGCGCGGAAGGCACTTCGCTGAGCACGCTGGTGACGGAGGCACGCTGCGAAGTGGCCTGCGAGACCCTGAGCCGCACCGATCGCAGCGTGCGCAGGACCGCACAGCTGCTCGGCTTCTCCGAGCCGAGCTCGTTCTATCGCGCGTTCAAGCGCTGGACGGGCACCACCCCGCTCGAGTTCCGCCGGGACGCGCGGGTCACGCAGCGCCAGAGCGCAGCGCGCTAGGCGGAGCGAGTCAGAGGTGAAACCCCAGCTCGAGCACGAGTGAGCTGGCGGTCTGGGTGAGGCGCCCTGCATTCACGACCTCGTCCTCACCGGGACGAGGCATGCCGGCGGCCGTGCGGCGCAGCCCGGCATCCTGCACGCTGTTCACGACGTCCGGCGTGATGAAGTATGCGTAGGCGATCGAGACATCGATCAGATCGATGATGCGCACCGTGGCGCCGAGCATGAGCCCGTATCGCTTGTGCGGGTAAAAATCGAGCTGCGAGTAGCCCTTCTGCACGCCTTCGCTCTCGAACGAGTAGCCCGCGCGGATCGCCAGCAGACCTGGCAGCACGTTGTAGTCGCCGCCGATGCGCACACCGTACTGATTCTGCCAGTTGTGAGGCAGGTGGATCTTGCCCGGGAGCGTCAGCGCGATGTCCGCGAACGCCGGAGACGGTGAGGGCACCATCACCGAGACGTCGCTCGGAAGCGTGGCGTCGATGGAATCGAGGCGCTTGGCGAAGGTCGCCACGAAGTCCACTTCGACGTCGAACTGCTCGCTCGCGAGGCGATCACCAGCCCTGCCCACGGGCGTCGGTAGCTTCTTCGCGTAGCGCGCTCCGCCCTGGAGCGTGGAGATCTGGGGCACCAGCACGTGCACGCCGCGCACCGTCGCATCCAACGCCGGCTGCTGCACGCCTCCCACCAGTCCGATCAGCCCGCTCGGATAGTAGTCCGTGTGCAAGTTGCGCAGCCGTAGCTTGGCGTCGGAGGCCTCCAGATCTCCGGTCCACGTGAAAGACAGCCCGAGCTCGAGCGGGATGGACTCGAACGGCTGGCCCCACACGCCCGCCTGCACGCGCGGCGTGAAGCCATCTTTGCCCGTGACCTCGGTCGAGACGTCCGTGGTCGCGCCGATCTCGACCGGCGTCGTGGAGACCAAGGCGCGCGAGTACGAGGCAGTGCTCAAGCGGAAGCTCGTGAAGCCCCAGCCGAAGCTCGCACCGAGCCGCAGCCGAGCCCACGGTGCCCAGGCCGCTCCCAACGTTGGAAACGTCTGCAGGATGCGTGCGCCCAGCAGCATGTAGCGCGACGGAGAGAGGTCCGCGGCCGAGCTCGCAGGCCTGCCATCGGGGGTCCCGGTGCGCGCGCTGCCGAAGCCGAGGTCACGCCCCGCCGCGGGCGGCGAGTACACGCCCAACCCGAGCGCGAAGCGCCTTCCGAAGCGATAGCTGGAGGCGCCGACCGGGATGTAGGCGATCTTGGCGTCGCTGCAGATCTCGGCAAAGCTCGGGCCCGCGCTGCGCATCCCCGCGCCGTCCTCCAACACCGTGCGTCGCGTGAAGCACACGTCGGTGATGCCCACGTGCAGCGCGATGGCGGTGTCGGTGCTCGAGCTGGGGGCCAACAGCGTGGCGGGGTTGTAGAACAGGCCGATCGCGGTATCGGAGCCCACCGCGCTCGCACCGGCGCGCCCCGTGTCGCGCGCGCCAGGAGGCGCCAGCTCGAACCCGATCGCGAACGCCGTGCGGGCGCTCGCGAAGATACCAAACGTGATCAGAACTACGGCGAGCGACGCGCGCGCCGTCAAGCAAGTGGTCTTCAAGGTCACCTCACGAACGACGACGGCGCGATTGACACGCGTTCACCGCAAAAGTACTTTTACGTTCTTTAGAAACGAGGAGCAATCGGTATGCGAACGAAGTCTGCATTGGACTCTTTGCCACGCCCCACCGGTCTGCTCCCTGTGTGGGGCCTGGAGTGGTGGTTCTTCCCACGCCGCTTCGATCGCCGCGTGCAGGGCGTCGGCGATCGCTACGTGCTGCGCTTTCCGACCATGGCGCCGATCCTGGTGACCACCTCACCGAACGACTGCGCTGTCATCTTCAAGGACAAGGCGAACGCGCTGCGCTTCGGCGAGGGGCTGCGCCGGCTGGCACCGCACGAAGCCCTGTTCGGCCGCGACATGCTCGATCTGTCCGACGGCGAAGGCCACATCGCCTTCCGACGCGACGTGGTGCCCGTGTTTCATGGCGAGGCGCTCAAGGGCTACGAGCGGAGCATGGTGCAGGTCACGGAGCAGCTGCTCGACAAGCTGCCCGTCGACCAGGAGCTGCGCTTTGGCAAGTTCACGCTCGAGCTCGCGCGCGACGTGATCATCAGCACCGTGTTCGGCGTGGTGAAGGGCGAGCGCGCCGCGCGCCTTGCCGCGGCGCTCGACCGGCTCGACCACGTCTTCAACGGAGTCGAGATCGCGGGTCGCTTCCTGGCGGCCATGGCGATGGGCCGCTGGGCCCCCTTCCCGCGCCTGGAGCAGCTGAACGCGCAGATCGACGGCATCGCGCTGGAGGAGATCCTCGAGCGGCGTCGCAGCGGTGATCTCGATCGCGAGGATTGCCTCGCGCTGTTCATGAAGGTCCAGGAGCGCAGCGGCACCGAGGTGCTGTCGGACACGCGCATCACGCAGTGGATGCGCATGCTGCTGATCGCTGGCTGGGAGACGACCGCCGTCACGGTGGCCTGGATCGTGGAGCGCCTGACGCGCCACCCCGAGGCGCTCGCGCGCTGCGAGGAAGAAGCGCAGACCGATCAGCACACGTACATGGACGCCGTGATCACGGAGGCGCTGCGGCTGCGCCCAGCGTTGCCGCTCACCGTGCGCTACGCGGCCAAGGAGTTCGACCTCAACGGGCTGACCGTACCGAGGGGCACGCTGATCGCGATCGACATCGAGCGTGTTCACCTGCGTCCCGATGTCTACCCAGACCCCCACGCCTTCCGGCCCGAGCGCTTCCTCGAGACCAAGCCCGGCGCCAGCACCTTCGTGCCGTTCGGCGGCGGGGTGCATCGCTGCGTGGGCGCGCAGTTCTCGCAGTTCGAGGCTCGCATCATCATGCGCACGCTCTTGCGCCGCTTCCGGCTCGCGCCCGTCACCACCGCCAGTGAGGCGCAGCAGCGCAGAAACATCCTGGCCGCCCCCAGCCGTGGCGCCCGCGTCACGCTACGCTCGCGCCCAGGAACTGCTACCCATGGCACCTCGCACCAAGGCTCGACGGCGGATCGGTTCGCTGGCAGCCACGCATAGCGCCCAGGCTCCGGGGCTGCCGCGCGGACGCGGGAGCTTGAAGGAGACGGCCGTGCTGCGCGCCCAGCGCAAGCGCCTGAAGACGGCGATGGTCGCCGCCACGGCGGAGCTCGGCTACGCCGAGGTCACGATCGCCGAGATCGTGCGGCGCGCGCGCGTCTCGCGGCAGGCCTTCTACGCGCAGTTCGACAGCAAGGAGGAGTGCTACCTCTCCACCGCCGACAGCGGCGTGCGCTACCTGATCAACCGCATGAGCGCGGCGGTGCTGAGCAACGGCCACAGCGACGGCAGCTTGACGTCGTTCCTGCGCACCACCGTGCGCTCGTACCTGCAGGCGTGCCGCGAAGAGCCGGAGTTCACGCGCTTCCTCGTCGTGGAGTCGCTCGCCGCTGGCCTCAAGATCGCCGAGCAGCGCAACGAGGTGATGATGACACTCGCGCGCCAGATCGCCGCCGCCCACCGTGCCGCACGCCCCGACGCGCCCCCCTACAGCGAGCTCACCTACCTCGGCGCCGTAGGCGCGATGTCGGAGCTGGTCTACCGCTACGCCCTCGCGCACAAGATCGATCGCATCGGCGAGCTGGAGAAGCCGTTCTTGGAGCTGCTCGAGGGCCTGCTCACGCGCTGACCAGCGCGCCCACGAGTCCCGTGGCGAGCCACTCACCAAGGCGCGAACCTGGCACCGCAGGTCGTGCTGTCGGGGAAATAGAACGACACGGGCGTCCCCGTGGAAGAGCCCACGAACTGGCCGCCGACCGTCTTGTTGCACGTCCAGCTGACAAACTTGTAGCCGAACCACGGCAGCGCGTTCAGCGTCACGACCTGTCCCGGGCGGATCCGGCACACGTTCGTCCCGCACACGGTATCCCACGAGGAGATGGAGACCGTGCCTCCCTGCCCGACGACGGTGACCTTGATCTCCTTGGTCTGCGACGTAGCGGCATCGCGCCCTGCATCCCGCACGCCGCCGTCCGCGGCGACCAGCGCGCTAGCGGAAAATTCTTCTTCCTCGTCTGCTTCGCACTCCTGTCCCTCCAGGCACGGATCGTCGTCCGGAGCGGCGCATGCACCGAGGACGAA
>DASUME010000554.1:0-14638 GCA_036277895.1 Polyangiales bacterium | reverse complement strand
CGACCGCATCGATGTCCTCGTCGGCGAGGTCGGGCGCGATCTTCACGAGCAGCGGCACGCGCTTGGCGTTGCGATCGAGCGTCGCGCGCACCGCAGACAGCAGCGGGCGCAACAGCGTGACCGCCTGCAGGTTGCGCAGGCCGGGCGTGTTCGGCGAGCTGACGTTGACGACCATGTAGTCCGCGTGGGCGCCCAGCCGCTGGGCGCTGAGCACGTAGTCCGCGATCGCGTCTTCCTCCGCGACCAGCTTGGTCTTGCCGATGTTGATGCCGAGCGGCACCGTGCGCGCGCCCGACACGCGCTCGACGGCGGCCGCCGAGCCTTCGTTGTTGAAGCCGAGCCGGTTGATCAGCGCGCGGTGCTGCACGAAGCGGAACATGCGCGGCTTGGGGTTGCCCGGCTGCGCCTGGCTGGTGAGCGTGCCGATCTCGATGAACCCGAAGCCGAGCGCGTAGAGCGGCTCGTAGCCGCGCGCGTTCTTGTCGAAGCCCGCCGCCAGCCCGAGCGGCGAGTCGAGCTCGCGCCCGAACACGTTCAAGGCCAGCACGGGCTCGGGCGGGTTCAACCAGCGCCGCACCCACGCGCGCAAGAGCGGCAGCGCAAACGCGAGGCGCAGCGCGAAGAAGCCGAGCTCATGCATGCTCTCGGCGTCGAAGCGCGCGAGGATCCGGCTGAAAATCAGGCGATACACGTGCGGCGGGTAGCACGCCCAAATCCCCCAGCCAACCCCCCAGACGTGGTCGTGGAGGTAGTCGTTGGCGTCATCGTCGACTTGGTCCTCGACGTGCGACATGGTCTTGGACCCTTACTCTCACGACCGTGGTGATCGTGGTCCGTAAGGGTCTACGTCGCACGTCGCAGGTCTAGCTCCAGGACTACGACGACGACTACCTCGACGACCAAGTCGACGACTACGTTGCTACTACACCAATCCTGCGATGTGGGCGGTGCGGCCGGTGTCGTAGCTCTCGACGGTGGCGTAGGTGCCCGACTGCGTCATGTCCTGGCCTGGGCGCGGGGCGTCTGGGCGGTCGCTCTTCTTGAACTGGCGGAAGTCCTTCGGGTTGGCGACCACCACCGGCACGCGCGCGCTGGCGATCAGCTCGTCGACCGAGCCGCGGTGGAAGATGCGTCGCAGTGCCCCCGTGCGCGCCTTGCCCACGATGATCAGCTCGGCGTCGACGTCGACCGCCACCTGGTGCAGCTCGCGGGCGACCGGTCCGACGCGGACGTGGTAGCCGAGCTCGATGCCCCAGCCGTTGTCCGAGCCGTAGACGAACAGCGTGTCGCGCACACAGCGCTCCAGCCGCGACATCGCTTGCTCCAGACCGTCGGCCAGCGAGTCGATCACGCGCGCGTCGTGCAGGTCCTCCGGGACCTCCATCACGTGCACGAACTCGAGCTCCACGCGCGGCATCAAGCGCGCGAGCTGCATCGCTTCATGGATGGCGTGCTTGGCGCCCTCGCTGAAGTCGATGCCGACGATGACGCGGAACTTGTCCTGCTGGATCGCTTCTCCCATGGTCGCCCCCCGTTTTCACACGACTGGAAACGTACACCCGTCCCCTTCGGCGGCGGGGCTGAAAGTCACGCAATCCCAGGCCAGGGGTGGCGGCTGAGCGTCCAAAACCTTGTCAGGCGTTCAACTTCGCCCGCCGCTCGATTCGTCCGGTTAGGCGAGCGACCCGACGATTCTGCGCCTCGGCCCCTTCGCAAGCTGCCGTGCAGGCCGCGTGCGCGAGGGCGTGCTCGAAGCGCTTGGTCTTGTGCTCGTGCAGCTTCGCGAGCGCGAGGTGCGCGCGCGCCCGCTCCAGCTCCTCGCCGAGCTCCACCGCCGCCTCGTAGGCCGCGATCGCCTTCAGCACCTCGCCGCGCCGCAGCTCCAGCTCGCCGACCAGCAGGTGCGCGTGTGCGCTCCACTCGTTGCGCACGTCGTTGTCGATCGCGGCCTGTGCATGGGCGATCGCCCGCTCGCGCTCCTGGCCGCGCGCCGCCACGCGCGCGAACGCGAGCTGATCACACACGTGCTGCCGTGCGCCCGGCTCCAGGCGGCGCACCAGCTCACCGAGCAGCGCTGGCAGCGCGACCAGGTCGCTGCGGTTGTGATCGAGGATCGGGATCAGCGTGCCGCCCTCGGCGTTGCCGCGCAGGAACTCGAAGTAGCGCTGCGGGATCAGCTCCCCAGGCAGATCGTCGATGCGCTCGTAGTTGAGGATCTCCTGCTCCAGGTGGATCAGCCGCACCGAGCCGAGCCGCAGCTTGTACACGCGGCGCGAGCAGTGCAGCAGGTCGAGGTGCGGCGGCAGCACCGGCACGGACATCCGGTTCATGACGTAGCGCGTGCGCAGCAGCGGCCAGTCGAAGCTCTTGCCGTTGAAGCTGACCACCACGCTCGCCTGCGCGAGCCGCTCCTTGAGCCGTGCCAGCATCGGCGCCTCGTGGCCGGGCCGCGGCAACAGCAGTTGCTCCACCATCAGCTGCTCACCCTCGAACCAGGCCATGCCGATCAGGAACGGCAGCGTGCCGGAGCCGCCGACCAGGCCCGTGGTCTCGGTGTCGATGTAGAGCGCACGCGTGTAGTCGATGCCAGCGAGGCCTTCGTCGAGCGCGAGCAGCGCGACCTCGCTCGCCAACACCTGTGCGCCGCGTACGACCTCCACGCCGCCGTGACGGTGGTCGGCCCCGTGCAGCACGTTCGTCGCGTACAGCGGCCCCTGCGCGGTCTCGATGCGCTCGCCCGGCACGAGCGTCGGCGGTGCAGGCACACGATCGTGCACGTCGAGCAGCGCCTCCGCGAACGCGCGTCGGACGACGGCCGGCTCGCGGCGCTCCTGGCGGCGCTCGCGCTTCAGCGCCTCCAGCTCCGCCTCGCTGCCGACCGCGGGCACCGGACGCATCTTCAGCGTGGCCAGCCGATCGCGCAGCCCGTTGACGCGCTCGAGCTTGGGCTGCTCGAACAGCTTCGCCAGCTCCGCAGGCGCGAACGCGCGCTCCCACTCGCCGTTCGCGAACGCATCCCTTACGCCGAGCGCACGTACCCGCGCCAGCGCTTCGGCCGCCGGATCGGCGTCGGGCGCTGGCGCGGCGATCTGAAGGCGTTGCAGCTTGTCGCGGAGGTTCATGATCAGTGCACGGTGCGAAAGCCGAGCGCGTCGAGCAGCTCGGTGATGACTTGCTTGCGCGGGACCACGGGCACGCTCGTCTGCGCGAGCTCGCCGCTCGCGGTCACGAACTGCCCCACCTCCGGACCGATGCACGCGGGACAACCCGCGCGGCACGCGCAGCCGAGGGCGAGCGTACGCGCGCGCTCGATCAGCTCACGCTGCGCCTCGAACATCCGCGGCGCGAGCCCGATGCCGGCCGGCACCTGGTCGTACAGGAACACCGTGGGATCGAAACCGGGCGCCCCACCCCGCTTGCCGGGCGCGCCGCCCTCTTCGTGCCGATCGCCGAGCGTCATGCCGAGATCGCGCGGGTCGATCATCAGCCCGATCGCCGCCACCGTGTGCAGCGCGTTGCCGAAGCCGCGCAGGGCGTCGACCACCGTGGGCCGCGCGTACGGCAGCGACGTCACCACCGCCTCCGGCACCAGGAACCAGAACGCGGTCGTGTGCATCTGCATCGTAGGCAGACGGACCTCGCCGTAGCCCACGTTCTCGTGCGTGTGGTACTTGATCTTCTTGTAGCCGACGACCTTCTCGATCACCGTCACGTCGCCGAGCCCCAGCACGGCCGGAGTCGCTGCGTCCCCGAGCGTCGCGTTCTTGGTCTCCTCGATCACCTCCACCTTCGTGTACGTCATCGCGGTGGTGAAGTAGTCGGGCTCGACCTTGCGCACGTAGGCCTTGTGATTCTCGAAGTCGAGCCGCTCGACCTGGTACTGGCCGGCCTCGTGCTGGTAGATCGCCTGCTCGTGCAGCATCGTGTGCGTCGAGCGCCAGTCCATCTCGGCGAGCGTCTTGTCGCGATCGAGATCGATGATCACGAAGTTGTCCCAGCCCACGCTGCGCAGCGAGACGTGGCTCGCGGGATAGCTGTCGGCCGCCCAGTGAAACACCTGCCCGCCATCCGCGCCGGGCACCGCGTGCACCAGCGCGTGCTGCGACAGGAACTCCATCGCCTCGCCGGTGTCCTCGGCGCTGACGCTGCCGAACGGCTCACCTTCCTTGAACGGCAGCTCGAACGCCGCGCACTTGAGGTGCTGCACCAGGATCTCGACGTTGTCGGGATCGATGCGCGCGTGCTCCACCGGCGCGCCCACGATCGAGCTCGGATCGGTGGCGCAGTACTGATCGAGCGGTGCACTCGACGCGACGAGCACCGCCAGCGAGCCTTCTTGCCGTCGGCCCGCGCGCCCGAAGCGCTGCCATAGCCCTGCGATGCTGCCCGGGTAGCCCGCGCACACCACCGCATCGAGCGTGCCGATGTCGATGCCCAGCTCGAGCGCGTTGGTCGCGACCACACACTTCACGTCGCCCGCGCGTAGCCCGCTCTCGATCCGTCGACGCAGATCCGGCAAGTAGCCGCCGCGGTAGCCCTGGATCAGCTCCGGGTCGATGCGATCGCGCGCGAGCTTCTCGCGCAGGTACTTGAGCATGATCTCGACCTGGTTGCGGCCCGAGCCGAACACCAGCGTGGGCACGTTCGCCTTGAGCAGCTGGCTCGTGATCTGCACCGCGGCCTTGAGGTAGCTCTGGCGGATGCCGAGCTCCGCGTTCACCACCGGCGGGTTGTAGACCAGCACCGTGCGCGGCCCGCTCGGCGCGCCGCTCTCGCCGACCTCCGCCACCTCGCCGCCCACCATACGCTCCGCGTGCGCCTTCGGATTGCCGATCGTGGCCGACGCGAAGATCACGACCGGCTTCGAGCCATGGAACGCCGCCACGCGCAACAGCCGGCGGATCACGTTCGCGAGGTGCGAGCCGAACACGCCGCGGTAGGTGTGCAGCTCGTCGATCACCACGTAGCGCAGCGACGCGAACACGCGCGCCCAGCTGGCGTGGTGCGGCAGGATGCCGGCGTGCAGCATGTCTGGGTTGGTGAGCAGCACGCCGCTGCGCTCGCGCGCCGCCCGCCGCGCGTCACCGGGCGTGTCGCCGTCGTAGGTGATCGCGCCGTGGTCGAGGCCGGACTCGCGCATCAGCGCCTTGAGCGCCTCCTCTTGGTCGCGCGAGAGGGCCTTGGTGGGGAAGAGGTAGAGCGCGCGCGCCGAGGGGTCGCGGGCGAGCGCGTCCAGCACCGGCAGGTTGTAACAGAGGCTCTTGCCGGAGGCGGTGGGCGTGGAGACGACCAGGTGCCTGCCGGCGCGCGCGAGCTCGAAGCTCTCGGCCTGGTGGCTGTACAGCTGCGCGATGCCTCGCCCGCGCAGCGCCCCGATCACCTGCGGGTGGAGCTCCGACGGGAAGGCCGCGTAGCGGGCCGGCTTGGGGGGCAGCTCCTGGTCGAGCGTGAAGCAGCGTCGCATGCCCGCGTCCGCCCGAAACTCGGACAGCACGTGCCCCAGCCCCGTCTTGCGCGCCCAGGGCCGCGGCGGCACCGCGCGGAACGCCTCGTCGCCAAAGTCCATGGCGCGACTGTACGTGCGTTCAGTTTGGCTGGCAACTAATCAGGCGGGGCGGGACTTGAGGTCGGCCCAGCGCATGTGCAGGCCGAAGTGCAGGTAGAGCATGTAGCCGCCGCCCAGCATTGCGGCGCGCACGGCCAGCGCCCACACGGGCGGCAGCTCGCTGGGCAGGACCAACGTCAGCGCCGCCTGGATCACGATCAGCCAGACCACGCCGAAGCCGGCCGGCTTGAGGCTCTGCCAGAGCGCGGACAGCGACAGCGGCACCACACGCTGGGTCAGCTTGAACAGCAAGACCAGCAGCAGCGCGCCGCCCACGAACCAGGCCCAGCCCACGCTGAGGATGCCGTAGTCCGCGCCGTACAGCGTCAGCGCGAGGGCGAAGGACAGACACAGCACCGCGGCGCTGGCCAGCGACTCGAACAGCGCCAGCGAGGGGCGACCGACCGCGTAGAAGACCTGCGGGAAGATATGCGTGAGCGAGCGCAGGAACGCCGCCCAGGCCAGCCACGAGGTCACCTTCGCCGCGTCCGCCCACTCGCCGTTGTTGATCAGCGCGAGCAGATCGCCCGCACCGAACGCGAGCAAGACCGTGATCGGCGCCAGCATCAAGCTCAGGCTGCGGCTGGTCCACAACATCGCGCGCGACAGCGCCGCGCGGTCGGTCTGCAGGCGCGCGTAGGCCGGCAACGCCGAGCGGTTCACCACGTTCAGCAGCGTCACGGTGGGTGTCATCGCGAGCTCGAAGCCGACGCGGTACACGCCGACCGCGGCCACGCCGAGGAAGCGACCCATGATGAAGTAGTCGGCGTTTCGGTAGAGGTGATAGACGACCGTGGCTGCGGCCGCGCGCGCGCCGAACACCGCCAGCGGCTGCACGCGGCTCATGCTGAAGCGAAGCTGCGGCAAGAACGGCTGCAGCGAGAACGCCGCGATCATGATGGTGACGCCGTACATCAGCTGGCCGAGGATGAACGCCCACGAGCCCGCGCCCATCCACGCCAGCAGCATGGTGGTGCCGCCGGACGTGAACGTGGCAGCCGTGTTCGCGACCGCGATGCGCTCGAAGCGCAGCTCGCGGTTGAGCAGCGAGAGCGGCACCAGCGCGGCACCGACGAACAGCAGCTTGAACGCGGACGCACGGATCAGCGGGACCAGCGACGAGGCGCCCCAGAGATCGGCGAGGAAAGGTGCCCCAAACCAGACCGCGGTGATCAGTAAGAGCGCGATCACCATCGTGTACCAGAACGAGTCAGACAGCTGACCGTCTTCGAGCGTCTTGGTCTGGATCAGCGCCGTCGAGATACCGAGTCCGTTGAAGGCCTCGATGAACACTCCGATCGACCACGCCAGCGTGGCGAGCCCGAGCTCTTCCTTCGAGACCAGCCACAACACGCCGAGCGTGAACACGGCGTCGAGCACGCGCGTCACCAGGCTCGCGGAGCCCAGCCAGACGAAGCCGCGCTTGATCTGACCCGTGGCCTCATCGTCCGCAGCCATGCGAAACCTCCGCGCGCGACCACGTCGGCGCTTCGAGTGCGGCCGAACGCAGCACTCAGTACAACTTCACCACGAGTCGTACGAACAGCGCCTATCGTTTCGCGGCCCGCGCGATTCGACGGCCAAGTTTCTCAGCGTGGTCTCAAATGTAAGGTGGCCGGCGCAAACGCCGCACTCAGTCGTCGCGTGAACCTGTTTGGGAAGTGTTCACGCGCGCGAGCTCCGCGAGGGCTCGGTTGTCCAGAGCACGCCGTGCACGCGCCTGCGGGTTCATCTCGCTCTCCAGTCCGCCGTGAAAGACCAGCGGTGGATAGGCCTGATAAACGTTCGCACGGCCGCGCAGCCGCAGCGTGAGCTGCTTGCCGACTCCACTCGAGACCCGGGGCTTACGTCGCCAGCGATTCCGGTGCACCGGCACCATGCGGTAAGCGAGCAGCTCGAAGAACGCGCGGTCGACGAAGAACGCCTGCAGGTCGAACCACTGCGTAAGGCGTAGCCCGGCACCCGCAGCGCGCCGCAGCGCGAGCACCCAGCGGCCGAAGCGCTCGTCCTCTTCGGACGAGAACAGGTACAGCACGCGCCGCAGGGGGTCGGCGGCGGTGGCTGACCAGAGCCTGCGGGTGCGCTGCAGCAGGTCC
Organism: Polyangiales bacterium; assembly: GCA_036277895.1. Classification (GTDB taxonomy): domain Bacteria; phylum Myxococcota_A; class Polyangia; order Polyangiales; family DASUME01; genus DASUME01. The sequence goes on along the minus strand of DASUME010000554.1, from coordinate 6,937 downwards.
GGCTCGAAGCCGAGGTCGTCCTGCAGGAACAGCGCGTGCGAAGGCTGTTGGGCGCGCGCGACCAGAAAGGCCACCTGGTAGGCCTTCCAGAAGCCGGGCTTGCCGATGCGTTCGCGCGCGTCGAGCCAGAACAAGCGCTCACCGAACAGCGCCACCGCCGCGGCGCGCGTCGCCGTGTAGTCGCTGTCGCTGCGGTCGTTGAGCACGAGCACGAACGCGGGCTCGCCGGCCAGGGCCTCGTGCAGCGCCTGCAGCACGTTGCAGCTCGCTTCGGGCCGGTTGTAGGTCATCAGCACGCACAGCAGGTCGGCGCGCCCGCGCGGCTCGGTCGCGCGCGTGTACAGCGACCAGAAGGCGTCATCGTCCAGCTCGTCACTGGGCCGATTGACGAGGATACGCGCGAAGTTGAGGAGCTCGCTCCAGTGCAGCACGGGGCAGCTATAGCGCGCCCGCGGTCGCCGCAGCCACGTGCTACTTTGGCGGCCCTTGAGCGACCCCACAGAAAGCCGCGAGCCTCCAGGTCCCGCTCTGGATCTGGAGCGCCGCGCCGCCCGCGGGGGGGTCACGGTCGCGGTGGCGCAGGTCGCGCGCGGCCTGGTGGAGGCGGTGGGCGTGCTGGTGCTCTCGCGGGCGCTCACCCCGGCCGACTTCGGCCTGGTCGACATGATCGTCTCGGTGACGGGCATCATCGACCAGCTCAAGGACTTCGGTCTCGGCACCGCCCTGATCCAGCGCCCGCACATCGACGAGCGGCAGATCAACGCACTGTTCTGGATCAGCACCGCGATCGGCGCCGGGCTCACGCTGGTCGTGGCCGCCTGCGCCCCGCTGATCGCGATCGGCTACGAGCGCCCGGAGCTGCTGCAGCTGACGCTGGCCCTCTCGCTGAGCACGCTGCTCGGCGCGCTCTCGCTGCAGCAGCAGGCGCTGCTCAAGCGCGCGCTGCGCTTCGGCGCGCTGTCCGTGATCGACGTCGTCAGCGGCGCGGCCGGCATCGGGGCGGCGATCGCGGGTGCGTACGCACACTGGGGTCCCTGGGCGCTGGTCGCACGCCAGCTGGTGCGGCTGTTCGTGCAGGCCGTGATGACCTGGGCCTGGTGCAGCTGGCGGCCGAGCCGGCCCGCGGGCGCCGACCAGCTGGGCGAGCTGTTGCGCTTTGGCGGCCACATGAGCGGCTACCAGGTGCTCAACTACATGGAGCGCAACCTCGACAACGTGCTGATCGGGCGCTTCGCCGGCGCGCAGCAGCTCGGCTTCTACGCCAAGGCCTACGAGCTGATGCGGTTGCCGCTGACCGCGATCAACGCGCCGATCGCCACCGTGGCGGTGCCCGCGCTGAGCCGCCTGATCGACGCGCCCGAGCGCTACCGCAAGGCGTACCTGAGCGTGACGCGACTCTTGCTGCTGGTCACCGTGCCACTCGGTCCGCTGATGATCTTCAGCGCCGATGCGCTGATCCCGCTCGTGCTCGGCGAGGCGTGGCGTGGCTGTGTGCCGATCCTGCAGGTGATGGCGCTCGCGCTGTTCGTGAAGCCGCTGCTGTTCACGACCAGCTGGTTGTTCATCTCGCAGGGCCGCAGCGCGGACATGTTTCGCTGGGGCATGATCGGCGGCGTGATCGCCCTGATCTCCTTCGTGGTGGGGTTGCCCTGGGGAGCGTTCGGGGTCGCGGTCTCGTTCACGGCCTTCGATCTGCTGCTGCGCGCGCCGATCTTGCTCTGGATGACGGGGCGCACCGGCCACGTGCGTGTGCCGGACCTGCTGCGCTGCCTGGTGCCCGCGTGGACGGTGGCGCTCCCGATGTGTGCCGCCTACGGCGCGGTCAGCTACGGCTGGCACGTCGACGCGAAGCTGAAGCTCGCGGTCGGGCTGCCGCTGTCGTTGGCCGTGGGCGCGCTGGTTGCGTGGCTGACGCCGTGGGGCAACGCGGCGCTGCGCGAGGGCCTGGCGATGCTGCAGGCGCTCAAGAAGCGCTGACCTGGACCCGAGCCAGGCAGCGTTGTATCGAGGCGCGCATGTCCTCGCGCGTGGCCGTGTTCTGCCGGACCTTCCTCCCGCGTTCGCAGACGTTCGTGTACGACGCCGTCACGCGCCTCACGCGCTACCGCGCGACGGTGTTCTGCAAGGAGCGCGACGAGGGCGCGCAGTTTCCGTTCGACGACGTGCGCGTCGGCTGGCCCGGCTACGCCGCCACGCGCATCAGCCCGAACTTCGTGGCCGCGTTCCTGCGCGAGCGCTTCGACGTGATCCACGCGCAGTTCGGTCCTTCGGCAATCTACGCCCTGCCCTACGCGCGACTCGCGCGCTTGCCGCTGGTGGTCTCGTTTCACGGCTACGATGTGCCGCTGCTGGACCAGGCTAGGCCGATCCGTGGGCCGCATCGTCAGTACGCGTGGTTCGGCCGCGCGATGCTACGGCGGATGACGCTCGGGTTGTGTGCATCGGAAGAGCTGCGGCAGATGCTGATCGCGCACGGCGTCGCGCAGGAGAGGCTGCGCACGCATACGCTCGGCGTCGACACACGACGTTTCCGCCCCGGGGTGCGATCGCCCGGTCCAGCACGCGTTCTGATGATCGGGCGCTTCGTGGAGAAGAAGGGCTTCAGGTACGGGATCGAGGCATTCGCGCGCGCTGCGAGTCGGGACGCGCAGCTGACCATCATCGGCGAAGGGCCGCTCGACGAGGCGCTGCGCACGCTGACCCAAGAGCTTGGCATCGCCGCGCGGGTGGACTTCACGGGCCCGCTCACGCATGCACAAGTGCTCGAGCGAATGCGCGATCACGACATCTTGCTCGCTCCCTCCGTCGTCGCGGCAAACGGCGATCGCGACTCGGGGCTGATCGTGTTGCGCGAAGCGGCCGCGTGTGGACTGGTCCCGATCGCATCGCGCATGGGGGGGCTGCCCGACTCGGTCGAAGACGGCGAGACCGGCTTCCTCACCGAGATGCGAGACGTCGACCAGCTCAGCGAGCGCCTCCAGCGTCTGTTATGCGACGCCGCGCTGCGCACTCGCATGAGCCTCGCCTCGCGCGACAAGATGGTCCGCGAAATGGATCACTCCCTCGCGATGCCTCAACTCGAACGCGCCTACGACGACGCGCGCGCCACGTTCGGGTGACTAACAGCCTGCGGCGAAACTCCGCAACACCCACTGGCTTCACTCGGGGTGATCGTGGCTCCGTCGTACGGTCGCGCCGCAACGACGGTCGCGCGTACTCTTCGGAATGCATACCCGGCGCGCAGCGACTGTGGAGCCACGGACGGATCGTGCCGTGTCGCGCTGGCCCGCCTACGCGAGGTCGACCCAGCCGCGCTTGGCGAGCAGGTCGATGATCGCGTTCACCGCGCGCTCCACGCGCAGCTGATCGAGGTTCACCGTCACGTCCGCCTGATCGGGAGGCTCGAAGCCGCTGTGATCGGCGTCGGGGCGGCGCTCCTGGCTGATCGTGGGATCGGTGTCGACGAACACCTCCACGAAGCGCTCCTTGCCGACGCGGTCTTGCACCAGGGCACGCTCTGCGCGCGTCTTGGCGGGCAGCGCGCAGATGGTGATGATGCCGGCGTCGGTGAGGCCGCGCGTGGCGACCGCGATCGCGCTCAGCGGGTCGCCCTCGGGCGCGAGCACGTGGGCCGCGTGGCCGAGGTCGAACAGCTTGCGCTCCAGCACGTAGGCGACGTTGACCTTGCCGCTGCCGGGCAGGCCCGAGAGCCACACCGTGACGCCGGTCTGGCCGAGCCGCTCGCGGCGCTCGCGTGGCGAGACCTGGGTCTTGTTCTCCAGGCCCGAGCCCGCGCGCACCTCGCGCAGCGCAGCCTCGATGTCTTGCTCGTCTTCCTCGGGCGGCAGGATCATGCCGGCGCCCACGGTGGCGTTGCTCAGCGAGTCCACGATCACGAACGCGCCGGTGACGCGGTTCTGCTGGTACGCGTCGTGGTAGGTGGGCCGGTGCGTGGTGATGCTGAGCAGGCCGATCTCGTTGAGCTGCAGCGTGTCCGCCGGCACCTCCTCGAGCGTGGTCAGCTCGATCCGGTTGTGCACCTTGCTGACCTGCATGCGGATGGTCTGCGTGGTGTGCTTGAGGAAGTAGCTCTTCTCGGGATCGAGCGGCTTCTCGTGCAGCCACACCACATGCGCATCGAAGCTGCGCGAGGTGCGCGGACGGTTGCCCGGCAGCACGATCATGTCGCCGCGCGAGCAGTCGATCTCGTGCTCGAGGCGCAGCGTGACGCTCTCGGGCGCGAACGCCTCGTCGCGCTCGCCGGCGAAGGTGTCGATCGCCTTCACGCGCGAGGTCTTGCCCGAGGGCAGGATCATGACCTCGTCGCCCTTGCGCACCACGCCGCTCGCGATCTGCCCCGCGAAGCCGCGGTAGTTCAGGTTCGGGCGCAGCACGTACTGCACGGGGTAGCGGAAGTCGGTGAGGTTCTGATCCTCCGCGATCGGCACCGTCTCCAGGAAGCCGAGCACGGTGGGGCCCTTGTACCAGGTGACCTTCTCGCCGCGCTGGACCACGTTCTCGCCCAGCAGCGCGCTGACCGGGATAAACGTGACGTCCTTGAAGGAGAGGCCCTTGCAGAACCCGCTGAACTCCTCGCGGATGGCCTCGAAGCGCTTCTGGTCGTAGCCGACCAGGTCCATCTTGTTCACCGCCACCAAGAGGTGCGGGATGCCGAGCAGCGACGCGAGGTACGCATGCCGACGCGACTGCTCCAGCACGCCGAGGCGCGCGTCGATCAGGATCACCGCCACGTCCGCCGTGGAGGCACCCGTGACCATGTTGCGCGTGTACTGAACGTGACCGGGCGTGTCGGCGACGATGAACTTGCGCTTCTCGGTGGTGAAGTAGCGGTAGGCGACGTCGATCGTGATGCCCTGCTCGCGCTCGGCCTCGAGGCCGTCGGTGATCAGCGAGAAGTCGATCGGCACGCCGACCATCGTGGTGGCCTTGCGCACCGCCTCCAGCTGGTCCTCGTAGACCGCCTTGAGCTCAAACAGCAGGCGCCCGATCAGCGTGCTCTTGCCGTCGTCGACCGAGCCCACGATCACGAACCGGAGCAGCTCCTTGTGCTCGTGCTTGGCGAGGAAGCCGAGGATGTCTTTTTCGATCAGCTCTTCGTCGGCAGACATCAGAAGTATCCCTCGCGCTTCTTGCGCTCCATCGACGCGGCCTGATCGTGATCGATCAGCCGGCCCTGCCGCTCGGAGTGACGGGTGAGCAGCATCTCCTTGATGATCTCGGGCACCGTCTTGGCTTCACTCTCGATCGCACCCGAGAGCGGGTAGTCGCCGAGCGTGCGGAAGCGAATGCTCTTCAGCTGCGGCTTCTCGCCGGGGTGGAGCCGCATGCGCTCGTCGTCGACCATGATCAGCGAGCCGTTGCGCTCCACCACCGGGCGCTCGGCCGCGTAGTACAGCGGCACCAGCGGGATGTCTTCGAGGTAGATGTATTGCCAGATGTCGAGCTCGGTCCAGTTGGACATCGGGAACACGCGGATGCTCTCGCCGCGATTGATCTTGCCGTTGTACAGGCTCCACAGCTCGGGCCGCTGGTTCTTCGGATCCCACTGCTGGAACTTGTCGCGGAAGCTGTAGATGCGTTCCTTGGCGCGCGACTTCTCTTCATCGCGGCGCGCACCCCCAAAGGCGGCGTCGAAGCCGTACTGGGTCAGCGCCTGCACCAGGGCCTGCGTCTTCATGATGGTGGTGAACTTCTCCGAGCCCTGATCGAACGGGTTCACGCCGTCGCGCTTGCCCTCCTGGTTCGTGTGCACGATCAGGTTCAGGTTGTTCGCCTTGGTGAACGTGTCGCGGAACTTGTACATGTCCCGGAACTTCCACGTGGTGTCCACGTGCATCAGCGGGAACGGCAGCGGCGCCGGATGGAAGGCCTTCTGCGCGAGCCGCACCAGCGTCGCGGAGTCCTTGCCGATCGAGTACAGCATCACCGGCTTCTCGAACTCGGCCGCCACCTCGCGGATGATGTGAATGCTCTCCGCTTCCAGCTGCCGTAGGTGCGTCAAAGCGTGCTTGCCGAGCACGCTTTCCTTCTGTTCAACCATTCCGAGCTCCGAGCTGCGTTGAGGGGCGTCAATAGCGCGAGCTGGGACCCCAAACAACCTGTGTAGCTGCGCCGATGTTCACCACAAGCCCTCGACCACGAACGCGATCAGCGACAGCCGCTCGCCGAGGTCGGGCGGATCGTACTCCGCATGCACGATCGCCGGCGAAATCAGGGTGCGTACGTGAACTTGCGGGGAGAACTGCTGCTCGTTCCACAGCGTCTCGGTGTACGGCACGACGCGATCGCCGCTGCCGTGCACGAGATACAGCGGCACCGTGAGGGGTCCTGGGCAGTGTGAAGGGGATGCGGCGGCCAGCACGTCGTGGGTGGACTCGACGCCGGCCAGGGCGCGCGTGCGCTCCTCGGGCGTGAAGCTGCCGCGGTGCTTCTCGCCGAACAGCGACATCCAGAGCGCGACCCGGCCGTACGGGTGCGGCTCGACGAGGGCGGGCGAGCCGTCGGGCGCCGGCGCAGGCTGGTCGAGGTAGAAGCGCGACACGCGCTCGGCGTCCTGGTGCGCGCCGAGCGCGATCACGCGCTCGACCGCGGGCGCTCCCTCGCACACGGCGCGAATCGCGAGCCCGCCGCCGAAGCTGATCCCGAACACGATCACCTGCTCGCGCTGAGCGAGCACGGCGAGCGTGCGGGCGGTGTCGCGAATGCGCCGCACGTCCGCGGCGATCAGCTGGTAGCGCTGCAGGCCCTCCATGCGCGGCGTCAGCACCAGGTAGCCGGCGCCAGCGAGCGCGCGCGCGAAGTTGATCATGCGCGGGTCGTCGATGCCAGCCTCGTGCATGCCGTGGGCGAGCAGGATCGCGTGGCGCACGGTCGTTGGCGAGTAGAGGCGCCCTTCGGGAAGCTCACGTTGGCTGAC
>DASUME010000553.1:0-8570 GCA_036277895.1 Polyangiales bacterium | reverse complement strand
GCCCGCGAAGTTGAGGCCCACGCCGCCGGGCAGGCGCGCGTCGGTCTCGAGCTCGATGCCGTAGGTGTGCGCCTTGCCCGCGTTGCCGCGGATGCTGACGCCCGGGAACGCCGGATCCGTGTACGAGACCTGGAGATCCTTGTAGTCGTTATAGAAGCCCGCCAGGTTCGCGCGCAGGTGGTGCTTGAACAGCTCGGTCTTGAAGCCGGTCTCGTAGCTATTCACGTACTCCGGGTTGAACGGGCGCTCGGCGAACATCAGCTGCGTGGCGCGGTTGTCGAAGCCGCCCGACTTGAAGCCGCGCGACACGCTCACGTAGTGCAGCACGTTCTCGGTGTACTGCGCGCTGATCGCGCCCTTGGGCGTGAACGCGGTCCAGGTCTCGCTGGCGTCGCCGTCGATCGAGTCCGAGACCACCTGCCCCTGCAGGTTGAGTCCCTTGTTGTCGAACTTGAACTGCTTCCACTCGACAGTCTCACGCACGCCGCCGGTCAAGGTCAGCCACTTGGTGGGCTTGACGTGCACCTCGCCGAACACCGCGAAGCTGTGCGTCTTGGTGACGTTGTGCGCGCGCGCGAAGCCGTAGTTGCCGGGCGTGGTGACCGGATCCGTGTTCATCGCGTTGCGTCGGCTGTAGCCGTCGCGCTGCACGTAGAAGCGCTCGAACAAGTAGAACAGGCCGCTCGTGAAGTCGACCCACCTATAGTTGCCGTTGAACTGCAGCTCCTGCGTCGTGTACTGGTCGCGGTAGTGGATCAGGTTCTTCTGGATCAGCGCCGCTTCGCCGTCGTTGTCGTAGTAGACCGGCTCCAGGTTGAAGCCGCCGGTGGCACTGATCAGCTTCAGCTCCAGGTTGTCGTTCGGCTTGTAGATCGTGCGCAACGACGACGAACCCTGGTTGAGGTTCTGGTACGGCGTCACCTCGGACAGCGAGATGCGGCTGTTGAACTTGCGGCCCTGCTGGTTGAGCGGCACGTAGCTGCGGCTGTCGCTGCGGTCGAGCAAGCCGGTGAAGGTGGCGAGCACATCCCACTCCTTGGTGGGCGTCCAGCGCAGCTTCGCGCGCGCCGCGTTCAGGTTGATGCGGTTGACGTCGCGGTTCTGCGTCGGGTCCCAGGTGAAGCCGTCGCGCCGGTTCTGCAGGTACGACAGGCTGGCGAACAGCTTGCCCGGGATGATCGCACCGCTGACGGTGGCGGCCGCGCGCACGGCGTTGAAGGTGCCGTAGCTGAGCTGCGCGTTGATGCGTGTGCGGTCGCTCGGCGTCGCCGAGATGATGCGCAGCGCACCGGCGCTGGAGTTACGGCCGTACAGCGTGCCCTGCGGACCGCGCAGGACCTCGATGCGCTCGAGGTCGTTGAAGTCGAGCCCGGAGCCGAGCTGGCGCGGCTGGTACACGTCGTCGACGTAGACCGCGAGCACCGGCTCCTGGATCGGGTCGCTCTCGCCGACGCCGCGCAGCGAGTAGGTCTGCGTCGTGTAGCTGATGCTGGCGCGCGCGATCGACAAGTTCGGCACCTGGCCGGCCAGGTCGCGGATCGAGTTCACGCCGCGGTCTTGCAGCGTGTTCGGACCAAAGGCGGTGATCGCGATCGGCGTGTTCTGCAGGTTGGTCTCACGGCGGTCGGCGGTCACGACCACGCTGGCGAGCTGGCTGCGGTCCTGCTCCTCCTCGACCGCGGGCGCAATCAGCGGCGCGTCGGGTCCGGGCTCGGCGGGCGGGATCGTGGTGACCACGGGGGCGAGCCCGGAATCTTCGCCGACCGGCGCGCCCGCATCGACGACGGCGGCGTCCTCCGCCACCCAGCCTCCGTCCACCTCGCTGGACGCGTCGACCGCGGGCACCCCGGCGTCGGTATCCTGCGCAAACGCCGCGCCCGGCACCAGGAGACCGAGGAGTAGCAGGCCCCGGCACACAACCCGATTCTTCACGCCCATGGCTGTACTTTCCGCCTTCCGATCAAAACTAGACCGTCGTCTTCTTTAGTGGACCAAAGTCGGCGGTCAAGCGCGCCACCAGGCAAAAGCACCGCGTTCGCCGCCAGCTTGACGCCAACCGTCTTCTAATATAGACAGCATTGCCAGCGGGAGAGAGCCCGCGTGAGGAGCGCGATGAAACTCGAGTCCGTAACCGAACGAGCGCGTCCGTTGCATCACAAGCTGTCCACGCGTGCCCTGCCCACGCTCTGGGGAGAGTGGGGCAAGTCGCCACCCGAGCAGCCGACGATCGAGCTGGAGCGCCTGCATCGCAAGCAGCGGCTGGCGGCCTCGTTCCGGCTGTTCGGCTACTTCGGCTTCGACCACGGCGGCGCCGGGCACATCACGGTGCGCGACCCGGAGTTCCCGGACACGTTCTGGCTCAACCCGGCCGGTGTGCACTTCAGCCACATCCGCGTCTCCGATCTGCTGCGCGTCGATCACGAGGGACAGATCGTCGAGCACGGCGAGATCAAGCGCCTGAACCGCGCCGCGTTCGCGATCCACAGCCGGCTGCACGCCGCGCGCCCGGACGTGGTGGCGGCCGCGCACTCGCACGGGCTGCACGGCAAGGCCTGGTCCGCGCTGGGCCGGCTGCTCGATCCGATCACGCAGGACAGCTGCGCGTTCTACGAGGATCACGCCATCTTCGAGCAGTTCTCGGGCGTGGTGCTCGACACCAGCGAGGGCGACAAGATCGCCGCCTCGCTCGGCGCGAAGAAGGCCGTCATCCTGCAGAACCACGGCCTGCTCACGGTCGGCCCCACGCTGGAGGCCGCGGTCTGGCGCTACATCGCGTTCGAGAACGCAGCCCACGCGCAGCTGCTCGCGGAGGCGGCGGGCAAGCCCAGGCCGATCCCGCACGAGGTGGCCAAGCACACCGCGTCGCAGGTGGGCAGCGGCCCCGGGGGCTACTACTCGTTCCAGCCCTACTTCGACCTGATCAGCCGCGAACAGCCGGACCTGTTCGATTGAGGCGGCCGGTGTCATTCGCTCGCTCACGCTGGGTCTCGCCGTTGCTGTTGCTCGCGCTCTGGGAAGTGGGCGCGGTGACGGGGGTGATCCCGCGCCGCACGCTCGCCTCGCCGCACGAGGTGATCAGCACGTTCGCGGAGATGGTGAGCTCGGGCGAGCTCGGCCGGAACCTGCTGGTCTCGTTCGGGCGCATCGCCGCGGGCCTCGCGATCGGCGTCACCGTGGGTATCGCGCTCGCGCTCGTGGCCGGGCTGTCGCGCGAGGGTGAAGCGGCCGTCGACTCGCCGGTGCAGATGCTGCGCTCGCTGCCGTCGCTCGCGCTCTCACCGCTGTTCATCGTCTGGTTCGGCATCGGCGAGACGCCGAAGATCGCGCTGATCGCGTTCGGCGTGACGTTCCCTGTCTACCTCAACCTGTACGGCGGCATTCGCGGCGTGGACAAGCGCCTGCTCGATGCCGCGCGCAGCCTCGGCCTGACGCGCCGCGAGCAGATCATGCACGTGATCCTGCCGGGCGCCCTGCCTTCGCTGTTGGTCGGGCTGCGCTACGCGCTCTCGCTCGCCGTGTTGGTGTTGGTGGTGGCCGAGCAGATCAACGCCTCGCAGGGCCTCGGCTACCTGATCAACGAGGCGCGCGACTTCATGCGCACCGAGGTGATCGTGGTCTGCCTGGTCGTGTACGCCGGGCTCGGCCTGCTGTTCGACAAGCTGATCCGTACCGTCGAACATCGTGCGTTGGCCTGGCGCCCGCAGCTGGTGGAGGACTGATGTCGATCTGGCTGCACGACTTCACGCGTCGCTTTGGCGACAACACCGTGATCTCCAGGCTCAACCTGGACATCGCGCCGGGGGAGTTCGTGGCGCTGGTCGGCCGCTCCGGCTGTGGCAAGACCACGCTGCTGCGCGCGCTCGCGGGCCTCGACGACGTCGGGGACCAAGACGTGAAGGTCCCGAGCGCGCGCGCCGTCGTGTTCCAGGATGCGCGGCTGCTGCCGTGGAAGCGCGTCTGGCAGAACGTCACGCTCGGCCTGCGCGGGTCCAACCCGCGCCGGCGCGCGGAGGCTGCGCTGCGCGAGGTGGAGCTCGGACACCGGCTCGAGGCCTGGCCGCTGACGCTCTCGGGCGGCGAAGCCCAGCGTGCGGCGCTCGCGCGTGCGCTGGTGCGCGAGCCCGAGCTGCTGCTGCTCGACGAGCCGTTCGCGGCGCTCGACGCGCTGACGCGGATCAAGATGCACGAGCTGGTGGTGCAGCTGTGGCGGGCGCACAAGCCCGCGGTCGTGCTCGTCACCCACGACGTGAGCGAGGCCGTCGCCCTGGCCGATCGCATCTTGCTGATGGAGCGCGGGCAGATCGCGGTCGAGGAACGCGTCGACAGCGCGCGCCGGTCTGACCTGGCCTACCAACAGGCGCTGCGAGAGACGCTGCTCTCGCACCTCGGCGTCGAGCGCGAGTCCGCGCCACGCGTCACCCAACCGGACCCGACCCTTCACCTCTCGCCCCAGGTGAGCACATGAACACGTTCAGTCGACGTACCTGGCTGGCCGGCACCGGCGCGCTGTTGCTGCTCGGTTGCAAGTCGGATGCGCCCGCCACGCTGCGCGTGGGCCGCACCGGCAAGGGCAACTACGACATGATCATCCGGGCTGCCAAGCTCGAGCCCAAGGACCTGAAGGTCCAGTACTCCGACTTCCAGTCGGGGCACCTGCAGGTCGAGGCGCTGAACGGCGGCTCGCGCGACTTTGGAGGCATGAGCGAGATCCCGCCCGTGTTCGCGGCGGCGTCGTCGATCCAGAGCTTCAAGCAGATCGCGACCGTCAACGCAGACGTGAACAACCAGGTCGTGCTGGTGCCCAAGGGCTCTGCGATCCAGACGCTCGCGGACCTCAAGGGCAAGCGCGTCGGCTACGTGCGCGCGACTACCTCGCAGTACTTCTTGATCCGGATGCTGCAGTCGGCGGGGCTCGGCTGGGCTGACATCGAGCCCGTCTCGCTCAACGTCAGCGACGGTGCCGCGGCGTTCTCCGCAGGCTCGCTGGATGCCTGGGCCATCTACGGCTTCCCGATCCAGCGCGCGCTCGCGCTCGACGGCGCGCGCGTGCTCAAGACCGCGCTCGGCATCCTGTCCGGCAACTACATCGTCAGCGCGCACGTGGATGCGCTGGCGAAGCCGGAGCTGCGCAAGGCGATCGGCGAGTACCTCGGCGTGTACAAGCGCGCCTTCGCCTGGCAGCAGCAGCACTGGGACGACTACGCCTCGCTGCTCGCCAAGGAGATCGACGTCCCGCTGCAGTACGCCAAGGACGCGGTCGCCAACCGCAGTGGTCCGACCACGTTGCTGCCGGTCAGCGAGACCTCGATCAAGTCGCAGCAAGAAGTCGCCGATGTGTTCTTCGACGCCGGGCTGATCCCCAAGCGCGTCGACGTGCGCCCGCTCTGGGATGACAGCTTCAGCGCCGTCATCGAGAGCCGCGCGTAACCCAACCAGGAGATGCGATGAGCCTCGTGATCGCCAGTCAGCTCGAAGGCGAGTTCAACGAACGCTTGCGCGCGCACCCGTCGCGCCCGACCGTGCTCGGTCCACCCGAGGAGACGCCCTGGGAGGCCGCGCCCGAGGCGGACGTCATGCTGGTCCGGCCCTCGCCGGCGTGGCGCACCACGCGCCCGCTCGAGCAGCCCGCGCACTGGCCGGGCAAGCTGCGCTGGGTCTGCAGCGCGTCGGTGGGCATCGACTACTATCCGCGCTGGTTGTTCCACGGTCCCCAGGTCACGTGCGGGCGCGGTGTCGCATCGGCCGAGATCGCGGAGTACGTGCTGGCCGCGATCCTCTCGCACACCAAGGACCTCGACAGCGTGCGCGCGCGCGCTGGAGGCGTGGAAGTACGCTCCGCTCGGCCGCGTGCGCGGCAGCACGGTCGGCATCATCGGCCTGGGGGCGATCGGCACCGAGGTCGCCAAGCTCGCGCTCGCCCTCGGGGCGCGCGTGACCGCGGTGCGCAGGCGCCAGCTGGGCGCGCTGCCCGGCGTGGAGCTGCTGCCGAAGCTCAGCGACGTGGTCGCCAGCGCCGATCACCTCGTGCTCGCCGTGCCCTCCACCGACAGCACACGCGGCCTGATCGACGCCGCGGTGCTGCGCCACGCCAAGCCGCACCAGCACCTGATCAACATCGCGCGCGGCGCGGTGCTCGACCAGGAGGCGCTGCTCGAGGCGCTGGATGCGGGCCGCCTCGGGTACGCCACGCTCGACGTCACCGACCCGGAGCCACTGCCCGAGGCGCACGCGCTCTGGACCCACCCGCGCGTGCGCCTGACGCCGCACGTATCGTCCAACTACCTCGCCGTGCGCCACGTGCTGCACGAGAAGGTGCTGTCCAACTACGATCGTTTTCTGCGCGGCGAGCCGCTGCAGGACGTCGTCGATCCCGCCGAGGGCTACTGATGTCGACGCTGGAGAGCGACGTGCTCGTGATCGGCGGTGGCATGGCCGCGGCCTGGGCAGCGATCGGCGCAGCGCAAGAAGGCGCGCGCGTGCGGCTCGTCGACAAGGGCTTCCTGGGCACCAGCGGCGTGACCGCGACCGCGGGGCCGGGCCACTGGTTCTTCGCGCCCGAGGCGCGCGCGGCCGCGATCGCGCAGCGCGAGGCGATCGCCCACGGCATCGCGGACTCGGCCTGGATGGCGCGGATCCTCGACCAGACCTTCCGCACGCTGCCCACGCTGGAGGGCCACTACAAGTTCGGCCTCAACGATCAGGGCGTGAAGCTGTACGGCCCGGTGCGCGGCCCCGAGTACATGCGCGCGCTGCGTGCGAAGTGTGAAGAGGTCGGCGTTCGCATCCTCGATCACAGCCCCGTGCTCGAGCTGCTGTTGCATACGGACGGCTCGGTGGCGGGAGCGCGCGGTGTGCACCGGCAACGCGACAACCAGCCGTTCGAGGCGCGCGCAGCGGCCGTGATCCTCGCGACCGGCGGCTGTGCGTTCTTCTCGAACCTGCTCGGCAGCACCAACAACACCGGCGACGGCTACCTGATGGCGAGCGAGGCCGGCGTGCCGCTCTCGGGCATGGAGTTCTCGAACCAGTACGTGGTGGCGCCGGCGTTCTCGGCCGTCACGCGCACGATGTCGTACGCCTGGGCCACCTACTACGACGCGAGCGGCAAGGACCTCGAGATCAGGACCCACGACGGCGGCACGCGCGCGCTCGCTCGCCACTTGCTCGAGGGCCCGGTGTACTGCGACCTCTCGCGCATGCCGGTGGACATCCGCGAGCGCCTGCCGCGCATCTCGCCGAACGTGATGATCCCGTTCCGGCGCAAGAACATCGATCCGTTCCGCGATCGCTTCCCTGTCACCCTGCACGCCGAAGGCACCGTGCGCGGCATGGGCGGCATCCAGATCGCCGACGACGACTGCCAGACGATCGTTCCGGGCCTGTACGCGGCGGGCGATGCGGCCTCGCGCGAGCTGGTGACGGGCGCCTCGTCGGGCGGCGGCGCGGTGAACTCCGCCTGGGCGCTGTCCTCGGGCACCTGGTCCGGACGTGCCGCGGCGCGCCGCGCCAAGCTGCTGGGCTCGCGGGCGGAGCGCCCCGTGGAAGCGATCGGCCAGGCGGGCCTGCGACCGCGCCGCGCGCGCCAGCAGCTCTCGACATCCGAGCTGATCAAGCAGACGCAAGACGAGATCCTGCCCTACGACAAGAACCTGTTCCGTCGCGGCGTACAGCTCTCGCAATCGCTGGGTGTGCTCGATCAGCTCTGGAACGAGGCGCGCGATCACCTGCAAGACCAGCACATAGTGCGCTCGCGCGAGACCGCGTCCGTGATCGCCAGTGCGCGCTTCGCGTACCACGCGGCGCTGCACCGCCGCGAGTCGCGCGGCATGCACCAGCGCGAAGACGCGCCGCAGTCGAACGCGGCCTACCAGGAGCGTCAGACGGTGTACGGCCTCGATCAGATTCGGGGCAGCTTCGACGACCGTCAGAGCCTGGAGCAAGCCGTATGATCGAGCTGATCGTCGAAGACCGCTGCAACCAGTGCAACGCCTGCGTCGCGGCCTGTCCCACCAACGTGTTCGAGGCGCGCCCGGGGCAATCTCCGATCATCGCGCGCAAGGACGACTGCCAGACTTGCTACATGTGCGAGCTCTACTGCCCGCAGGACGCGCTGTACGTCGCCTCGGACTGCCACGGCAGCGAGCCGGTCGACGAAGCGCAGGTCGTGGCGTCCGGCGCACTCGGCCAGTTCCGGCGTGATCACGGCTGGGGCGAGTGGGCCAACGATCCCCGCTACGAGAACCAGCACTGGTACATGGGCGAGGTCTTCCGACGCGCCCGCGAGAAAGCTTGAAAGGAACTTCCGATGGCGCAGAGACAACTCAAGCTGGGTGCGATCCTCGCCGGCGTCGGCAGCAGCCAGAACGACTGGCGGCACCCTGACCTGCCCGGCGACGCGAGCGTCAACATCCACTGGTTCATCGAGAACGCGCGCAAGGCCGAGGCCGCCAAGTTCGATCTCGTGTTCATCGTCGACAGCCCGTACATCACCCCCGACACGGCACCCCACTTCCTCAACCGTCTGGAGCCACTCACGTTGCTATCGGCTGTCGCGGGGGCGACGACTCACA
>DASUME010000552.1:0-5775 GCA_036277895.1 Polyangiales bacterium | reverse complement strand
GCGCCGCTTCAACCCGCAGGGCCTCGACGCACCGCACTTCGCGCGCGCCGGTGCGCGTGTACGCGCGACGATCAACGCCTTGCCCGAAGGAAAGCCCGCGGACGTTCGCCTGGCGTTGGGCCCCGAGGGCGCGGTGATGGTGGTCGACGCGCGCACGCGTGAGGTGGGCGCGATGGTGGGCGGCTTCGAGGTGATCGCGGGCTTCAACCGCGCCACGCAGGCACTGCGTCAGCCAGGCAGCTCGTTCAAGCCGATCGTGTACGCGCTCGGGCTGCGCACGCGCCGCTTCACGCCGGCCACGCTCGTGATCGACGCGCCCGGTGCCTACGACAAGTACAAGCCCGGCAACTACGAGACCTGGAACTACGAGGGCTCGGTGCGGCTGCGCTACGGCCTGGCGCACTCGATCAACTCGGTGGCGGTGCGCGTGATCGACGAGCTCGGTCCGGCCACGGTGGTCGACTTCGCACGCCAGCTGGGCATCACCACGCCGCTCGATCCCACGCTCGGCCTCGCGCTCGGTGCGAGCGAGGTGCGGCTGAGCGAGCTCACCAACGCCTACGCCACCTTCGCGGTCGGCGGGCGCTACGTGCCGCTCACGTTCATCAAGCGCATCACGGACGCGCGCGGCAACGAAGTAAAGCTGCCCGAGCACGAGGAGCCGCGCGACGTGCTGACGCCCGCGGAGGCGTTCCTGACCACCAGCTTGCTCACCAGCGTGGTCGAGGAAGGCACCGCGACCAAGGCCAAGGTCCTGGCCCGGCCCGCGGCCGGCAAGACGGGCACCAGCAACTCGGCGCGCGACGCCTGGTTCTGCGGCTTCACGCCCACCGTGGTCGCCGGCGTGTGGGTCGGCTACGACGATCATCGCCCGCTCGGCAACAAGGAGAGCGGCACCAAGAGCGCGCTGCCGATCTGGATCGACACCGTCAAGGCCGCGGTCGGCAAGACCCCGCCCGAGCCCTTCCCGATGCCGGCGGGGGTGCAGCTCGCACGCGTGGACCCCGCAAGCGGGCTGCTCGCCTACGAGGGGCAAGAGAACGCGATCGACGAAGTTTTCTTGGATGGGACGGCGCCGGTGCAAACTGCACTTCCGCCGGACGTGGCCGATCCGACCACGTTCATGATGGAACAGCTCGCCCAGCCTAATTAGATGACTCGTCGGTTCGTGATCTCGGTCGTGGCGGCGTTGCTCTGCGCGCTCGCCGCGACGTGGGTCGCCGTGGCGCTCACGCTGCAACGGCACGAGCGCTCGCTCGAGGCGCGCGCACGGCAGGCCGCGCTCGAGGTGCACCAGCGCTACGACGACGGCGCGCGCGACCTGGTGGCGCTGCTGCAGCAGGCTTGCTCGCGCGACGTGCTGGTGGAGCGGATCGCGCTCGAGCTCGCGGCGGGCGGCGCCGAGGAAGGCGACGTGGCGCGGGTGGCCAAGTCGCTCGCGGAGAGCCTGCACGGCGACGTCTGGCTGCTGCACGAGCGGGGTGGCGTGGTCAGCACCGTGGGCGCGAGCGCGCACTGGCCCCACGAGCTGCCGGCGCTCGGCGAGCTGCAGGCGAGCCGGCGCCCGAGCGCGTGGGACGAGGCGTACATCGCGAGCTGCCGGCGGCCGGTGGGCAGCGATGCGCTGTGGTTGGTGCGCGTGGAGGCGCTCGGCGAGCTGCGCGATCGCCTCGCCGCGCGCGATCCGCTGGCGGAGTTCGCGGACGAGGGTGCGCTCGCGCTGCGCGTGCCGAGCGTGGACGATCGAGAACCGTTCGAGGCCTACCTGCGCGTGCGTGGAGCCCCGCCGCTCTCGGAGCTCTTGCCGCTCGCGCCGTTGTTGGTGGTGCTGCTGCTCGCGGGGGCGCTGCTGGTGTACGCGTTCGTCGCGCGCAAGCCGATCGACGACAGCGTGCTGAGCGAGCTGGAGGCGGCTGCCGAGCGCGTCGCACGCGGCGATCTCACGACCCAGATCGGGCGCCGCTTCAGCGGCCGCGCGGACCAGACGATCCGCACCTTCGATCGCATGACGAGCGAGCTCGCGGAGGTGCGCAACAAGCTCGGTGAGGCCGAGCGCGCGGCCGCGTTCCAGGACATCGCGCAGCGCATCGCGCACGAGATCAAGAACCCGCTGTCGCCGATCCAGCTGTCGATCGAGACCTTGCGCAAGGCGCACGCCAAGCGCTCGCCCGACTTCGACGAGATCTTCGACGAGTCCACGCGCGCGATCCTGGAGGAGGTGCGGCGCATGGAGCGCATCGTGCGCGAGTTCAGCGAGTTCGCGCGCCTGCCCAAGGCCAAGCTCGGCCTGCTGGAGCTCGGCTCGCTGGCTGTGGACACGCTCGCGCTCTACGAGCCGGACGACGTGAAGGTCACGGTGATCCATCCGCAGCCGGTGATGGCGCGCGTCGATCGCGAGCAGCTCGCGCAGGTACTGGTGAACCTGGTGCAGAATGCGATCGATGCTGCCCGAAGCGCGAAGGACCCGCGCGTCGAGGTGCACATCGAGCCCGGTGCGCTGCACGTCGATGACAACGGACCGGGCATTCCTGCCCACGAGCGCGAGCGCGTGTTCGAGCCGTACTTCACGACCAAGGAGCAAGGCACCGGCCTCGGGCTCGCGATCGTGAAGCGCATCGTGCACGACCACGGCGGCTCGATTCAGGTCGCGGAGTCCCCGCTCGGTGGCGCGCGCTTCACGCTTCGCCTGCCGGGCTGAAGGCGCCGCTGGCGCACGCCGGCGAGCAGCTCGTGGCGCTCCGTCGAGGTAGGCCCGCGAACAAGGCGTCCCGGGGTTCACCCTCCTCCTCGATCTTTCCTATAATCCGTCGATGCGTGGTCCTGCTGCCCCGGTGGCGCGTACTGAGTTGGCGGAGTTCCTCCGCAGTGGCGTGAGCCTGGCCGCGGTCACGCGCGACGACCGGATGATCGTCGAGATCACGCGTTGTGGCGGCGCCCGGCAGGGAAGCGACGGCAGGATCTGGGTGGCCGTGCCGCTGCCCGAGGGCAAGCGCACCCTCACCAACGTCGAGGCCACCCGCGTGATCGCGCTCAGTGCAGCCTACCCGCTCGACTACCGCACCGTGCAGCTCAAGGGCAGCGACGCGCAACGCGTCGAGTGGCCAGAGCTCGCGCAAGTCACGCTGGAACATCGCCAGCGCATGGCAGACGTGCTGGCGTCACTCGGCACGCCTCACGCGCCGGAGCACCTCTGGTCGCGCGATTTTGCGGCGGTGGTGTTCACGCCGGACGAGATGTACGACCAGACGCCGGGGCCGCAGGCAGGGCTGGCGCTGGCGCCATGAAGAAGCTGTCCGATCTGCCGCGCGCCTGCTTCGAGGGCGTGTTGCCCTCGATGCTCGCGACCGTGTCGCCCGACGGCGTGCCGAACATCACCTGGCTCTCCCAGGTCGACTACCTCGACGACCGCCATGTCGCCTTGTCGTGCCAGTTCTTCCGCAAGACGCGCGCGAACCTGAGCACCGACCCGCGCGCGCAGCTGCTGGTGATCGACCCGCAGTCGTTCAAGCAGTGGCGGCTCGATCTGCGCTTCTCGCGGCGCGACACCGCCGGCCCGGCGTTCGAGGCGATGGCGCACCGCATCCACGCGATCGCGCAGCTTACGCGGACCGAGCACGCGTTCCAGCTCCAGTCGGCAGACGTGTTCGAGGTGATGATGATCAGCGAGGTCGACGTGCAGGTCGAGCCGAGCGCGCAACCCGCGCAGCGCGAGCGCGACCTGGTGCAGGCGCTGGCCGGGATCAGCGAGATCATCGCCAGGAGCCGCGGGCTCGAGGGCCTGCTGCAGTCCGGCCTGGAGCAGCTGACGCGGCAGCTCGGCTACGAGACGCTGAGCGTGTACCTCGCCGAGCAGAGCGAGCAGTCGCTGTACGCGCTGGCGTCGGTCGGCTATCTGCGTAGCGGCGTCGGCGCGCGCATCCCGTACGGCGTGGGCTTGATCGGCATGGCGGCGCAGAACCGCGCGCCCGTGCGCATCGCGGACGTGCGTCGCGAGCTGCACTACGGTCGCATCGTGCGCGAGCAGCTCGAGCGTGCGTCAGGCGCGCTCGAGCGCGAGGTGCCGCTGCCGTCGCTCGTCGACACGCTCAGCTTCGTGGCGGTGCCGCTGCTGATCGACGGGGAGCTGTTCGGTGTGCTCAGCAGCGAGAGCGCGCAGCGGCTCAACTACGACGACCGCGACGTAATGGTGCTGCAAACGGTCGGTCAGATGTTGGGGCAGGCGATCGCGCGCGCGCTGGAGCGCGCCAAGGAAGCCGGCGAGTTGGACGTCGCACCGCCGACGCAGGCGCTCACCACGCAGCCCGGCGTGCTCAAGGTGCACTACTACGAGGCGGACGACAGCGTGTTCATCGACGGCGAGTACCTGATCAAGGGGCTGCCCGGGCGCATCCTGTGGCTGCTGCTGACGATCCGCCAGCGGGAGGGCCGCGATACCTTCCTCAACCGCGAGCTACGCCTGCACCCGCTGCTGAAGCTGCCTTCCTACAAGGACAACCTGGAGGCGCGCTTGTTGATGCTGCAGCGCCGGCTCGAAGACAAGGGCACGTCGCTGCGCATCGCGCGCGAGCAGCGCGGTCGGCTGCGCCTGTCGTGCGCGGTGAACGTCGAGCTCGAGCACACGCCCGTTTAGTCGTCGTTTAGTCGGGGATCGCGCAATCGAGCGAGCAACCGCACGGGAGCGCCTCGGGCGGCTCGCAGCGGCCGTCGCCGCAGAAGCCATCGATGCAGACGAGCTCCGGCACCGGCGTAAAGGAGCAGCTGGTGGTGCCGTCTTCATCGAAGAGCTGGGCGCGCTGCTTCACAAGATGGCACGGCGTTGCGCCGTCGCTTGCCAAGTTGGCAAGCGCGGGGGCGGCGGCATCCCCCGTCGTTGGCAAGATGTCCTCGCCCGCCGCCAGCTCGGTGCACGCCGCCAAGATCGCACAACCAAACGCCAATACCCGCTGCCGCATCGAGGTCCCGCGCTTTCCTGATAGCCCCGCCGTGGGGTTCAGCAAGCAGCGTGCCGCGGGCTGGCGCGACTCCCGTGGCCCGGATCGCGGTTCTTCCTCGCTACTGCGCGAGCGGGGGCACGACGCGGCCCTCGCCGAACGCGAGCACCCAGAACGTGGGCTCGTTCGCGCGGCGGATCGCGTCCTGCGCGGCGGTCTCCCCCTCGTCGGCGAGGTGGAAGGTGCCGAAGTGCATGCCCACGCTGTGCCGCGCGTGCAGCGTGTGGTGCGCGGCGAGCGCCTCTTGCGGATCGACATGCACCGGCTCCATGAACCAGCGCGGCTCGTAGGCACCGATCGGCAGCACGGCCAGCCGCATCGGGCCGAACCGGGTGTGGATCTGCGCGAAGTGATCGCTCATCGCGGTATCGCCCGCGAAGTACACGGGTCCGCCGCTCGTCTCGAACACGAAGCCGCCCCACAGGCGCTCGTCGCGGTCGAACGGACCGCGCGCGGCGAAGTGTTGCGCCGGCACGACCCACGCGCGCTTGCCCTGCGCGTACGTGATCGACTGCCACCAGTCGCGCTCCTGCACCGCGTGGATGCCCGCGTCGCGCAAGAGCGGCGCGATGTTGAGCGGCACCAGGAACTGCGGGCGAAACGTGTCCGCCAGACGTTTCAGCGTCGGCAGGTCGCAGTGGTCGTAGTGATCGTGGCTGACGACCACCAGATCGATCGGCGGCAGATCCTCGAAGCGAATGCCGGGGGGGCGCACGCGCTTGGGGCCGATCCAGCGGAACGGGCTGGAGCGCTCGGACCAGATCGGATCGGTCAGCACGTTGAT
>DASUME010000551.1:0-2218 GCA_036277895.1 Polyangiales bacterium | reverse complement strand
GGGGCCGAATCTAAGCACAAACTATGCGAAGGTCAAGCAAACGGCCGCCCGTGATGCGCCCGTTTAGCGATCCATTTCGCGAACTTCCTCGATCAGCCGCCGCGCGGAGGGGGCGCCCGCGTGGGTCTTTCGCACCACGCCCTGGCGGTCGATCAGGTACAGGGTCGGCAGAGCCGAGACGTCGTAGCGCTGCATGACCTCGGCAGTGGCGTCGTGCAGGACGGGATACCTGAATCCCCACCGCTGGGCGATTCGATCGACGACTGGGGCCGCGAAGGACTCCGAGTTGATGCCATAGACCTGCACCCCGGTCTCCTTCGCGACTTCGTTCAGGATCGGGATGCTCTGCCGGCAGGGCTCGCACCAGCTCGCCCAGAAGTCGAGCACCACCGGCCTGCCCTTCAGGTCCTCCAGCCGCACGCGGTCGCCCAGGCCCTCGCCGCTGACCACTGGCAGCCCGAAGGCCGGGGCCGGCTTGCCGGACCACGGGCCCTGGTCGGTCAGCCGCAGGTACATCAGGCCGGCGAACATCGCGGCCACGACGAGCGAGGTCCAGGTGGATGGCTTCACTTGGGCAGGCTCGGCAGGCGCGAGGTGCGCACGAAGGGCAACGCGATCTCGAAGCAGGCGCCCCCCTCGGGCGCGGCGCTGCACGTGATCTCGCCGCCGTGCTCCAGCACGATCTTCTTCACGATCGCCAGGCCCAGCCCGGTGCCGTCAACCTTGGTGGTGTAGTAGGGGTCGAACACGCGCTCTCGTGCTGCTTCCGGAACGCCCGGACCGTTGTCGCGAACCTGCATGATGGCACGCTCGGCGCGCGCGCGCGCGGCGACGGTCACGTGGCCGTCCTTGACGTTGCCGTTGCGCACCGCCTGCACCGCGTTGCGGATCAGGTTGTCGAGGCAGCGCTTGAGCAGCATCGAGTCGATCAAGACCGGCAGCGCGCCGGGCTCCACCCGCGCCGTGAGCTCGACCGGCGTCGACGCGACCTCGCTCATCTCGTCGGCGCGGAACGGCGCCTCCACCGCGTCCTTCACGAACACCCCGAGGTCGGCCGGCGACAGGTTCACCTCCGGCAGGCGCGCGAACTCGCTGAACTCCGAGACCAGGCGCCGCAGCGTGGCGATCTCTTCCTCGACGATCGCGCGCGCGTCCTCGAGCGTACGCCGGAAGCGCGCGTCGTCGCCCTTGTACGAGCGATGCACCTCCTGCACGGCCAGCTGGATCGGTGTCAGCGGGTTCTTGATCTCGTGCGCGAGCCGCTTGGCGAACTCTTGCCAGGCGCCGATGCGCGACAGGTACTCGATACGATCGCGCGACTCGCGCATGTCGCGCACCATGCCGTTGAACGCGCGCGTGAGGTCACCGACCTCATCGTCATCGTGCGCGGGCACGGCCACCGTCAGGTCTCCCCCGCCCACACGCTGGGTCGCCTCCGCGAGCTGCAGCACGCGTCGCGTCACGCGCCGGCTCAGCGCGATGCCGATGCCGAGCGCCACCACGATCACGCTCGCCAGCAGCACGATGTACACCGCGAGGTAAAAGCCGGACACATAGTTGGCGCCGGCCTCGAGCGCGCGGAACACCTCCTGCACTTCCCCCGCGCGCTGGTAGTCGCCGAACGCGCGCGCGTCCGTGCCCACGGTGACGCGCGCCTCCAGCCGGGAGCGGCCGCCGAAGTTCAGCTGCATCGGGCGCGACAGCTCCAGCAGCTGCAGCTGCTGCTTGCTGTCGAACGGCTGCTCGCGCGCGGCGCGGCGTGCCCCCGCGTCGAGGATCTCGATGCGCACGACGTCGGCGTAGCGTGACATCAGGCGATCGAGCGCCAGCGCGACCACGCTGGGGTCGAGCGCGTGCAGCGGGTCGAGCGCGCGGTTCAGCTCGTAGTCGGACGCGACCGCATCCGCGGTTCGCTCGGCCGCCCCGCGCAGCGCGACGAAGTGCTGCTGGTACAGCGACAGGCCGCGCTCCAGCTCCGTGCCCACCTGCTCGTTCACACCCACCGCGTACGCCTCGCGCAGCGCACGCTGTCCGAGCACCAGCGCACCGATCAACGGCATGATCGCGACCGCCGCGATCGCCGCCACGATCTTGCGCTCGAACCGCCTTATGGCCATGGCGGTAGCTCGACGTCCTGAGACCGCACGCGCAGCACGCGCTCGGCGGTGCCGATGCGGTCGTTCACGAACAGGCTGACGAAGGAGCCGAAGAACGACTT
>DASUME010000550.1:0-5331 GCA_036277895.1 Polyangiales bacterium | reverse complement strand
CCTGCGCCATCGCCGCCGAGCCGACGCGTGGTGCGATCGTGGTCGAACAACGGGCTATCGATGATTCGCTCCCCGTCGTTCTGGCAGACCTCGAGGTGGAAGCTCGTCGGCCCGCGGTAGCCGTAGTAACGACGCGGAATCTCGACGTCTCGTGCGCGCTGTGCGTCGTAGCGCGAGCTGCTGCTGACGAAGCGAAACGCAAACGCGTCGCGGTGGGCCAGCGGCCCGTCCTCGAGCGCCACGCTGCGGTGCAGTACGTACTTGCTCATCAGCAGCGCGTCGCCGGGCGCAAAGTCGTGCTCCTCGGCGTGGTGCTCCAGCAGCTCGCGCAGCGGGCTCGTGTTGAGCATACCGTCGCGCAGCGCCACGTACTCCTCGAACGGCAGCTCGTTGCGCGCGAGCCGCGCCTCGATGTGCCGGAACATGGCCGGCGCGATCTGCGCGTACACTGGCTTGCCGCAGAAGATCGAGCGCGAGACGTAGCGCATGCCGCCGCGCTGGCCGTCGCGGGCCACCGGATGGAGCGGCGTCCAGAGTGTGCTCGCGTCGTCCTCGGCGCGCTGGTATCCGAAGCTCTGCGACTCGATGTGCCAGGCCAGGCCCGCGCTCCCCTTACGCTTCAGGCTGAAGCCCGCGCCCTGGGTGAAGAACATGTCTTCACCCGTCAGCGCGTACATCATGGCGCGGAAGCGCGGTTCCTGGAGCATCGCGTAGACGCCGTGATCGCCGACGCAGGTGTCGTAGACCAGGCGGTCGAAGCCGCGCTGATAAGGATCGGTGGGAGCCGCGAGCTGCGCGTTCATGTTCGCGCGCAGGTGCGCCACGAGCTGCGGAGTGAACAGACCGCGCAGCACCACGTAGCCCTTCTCGCGGTAGCTGCTCGCTTGCTCCGAGTCGGGCTCGAAGCTGTCCTGGGACGCTCTCATCCGTGGCTCCGCACTGTCGTGGAAGTCGCAGGTCTGCAGACTCATACGAGGAGAGTCTGCAGACGACGCGAGACAACCGGAACGTGACAGTGAGGCCGCTGTTTACAAGCGAGATTGGGGCGAACAAATGCCAACGCAATCTCACGCTTTGCGAACTGCAGCAAAGCCAACGAAACCATTCGCGTACGTGCTCCGGCGATCGAGCCGCACACTTTGCGTGCAGTAAAGTTCGCTCAACATACCGCAAAGCGTCGATTTGCGAACGCGCGGCCCGTACCTCGCGAAGCGAGCGAAGTCCGCGCTGGCGTGGGACCGGCGCTGGCCTGGAGGCCCGTGGGCGCGACGGGGGCGCCCGCAGGGTTCGCCAGTTCACAAGCCTTCCGCGCCGGATTTGCTCCGCTTTGCAGGTTTGGACTTGTCGTCCTCGCGTGGGCTGTCACGTTTGCCTGCCCGCAGGAGCAAAGCATGACCAAGTCGTTCGAAGCACCGCTGTCCGAAGTCGATCCCGAGGTCGCCAAGGCCCTCGACGACGAGCTGGCTCGCCAGCGCGATACGCTGGAGATGATCGCCAGCGAGAACTTCGTGCCGCGCGCGGTGCTCGAGGCCCAGGGCTCGGTCCTCACCAACAAGTACGCCGAGGGCTACCCCGGCCGCCGCTACTACGGCGGTTGTGAGCACGTGGACGTGGTGGAGAAGCTCGCGATCGAGCGCGCCAAGTCGCTGTTCGGCGCGGGCTACGCCAACGTGCAGCCGCACTCCGGCGCGCAGGCCAACGCGGCCGTGCTGTCGGCGATCGCCAAGCCCGGCGACCGCATCCTCGGCCTCGAGCTGGCGCACGGTGGTCACCTCACGCACGGCATGAAGCTCAACTTCTCCGGCAAGCTCTACGAGGCGCACGCCTACGGCGTCTCGCCCGAGACGCACCTGGTCGACCTGGACGTCGTGCGCGCCAAGGCGCGTGAGGTGCGTCCGGCGGTGCTGATCGCCGGCTGGTCCGCCTACTCGCGCCAGCTCGACTTCGCGGCCTTCCGCTCGATCGCGGACGAGGTCGGCGCGCTGTTGTGGGTCGACATGGCGCACTTCGCCGGCCTGGTCGCCGCGGGCCTGCATCCCTCGCCGGTGCCGCACGCGCACGTGACCTCGTCGACCGTGCACAAGACCATCGGCGGGCCGCGCTCGGGCTTCATCCTCACCAACGATCTCGAGCTGCAGAAGAAGCTCAACTCGAACGTGTTCCCGGGCCAGCAGGGGGGTCCGCTGATGCACGTGATCGCCGCCAAGGCAGTCGCGTTCAAGCTCGCGGCCGAGCCGGACTTCAAGGAGCGCCAGCAGCGCATGGTGCGCGGCGCGAGCTTGCTCGCCGAGCGCCTGTCCGCCGCCGACGCCAAGCAGGCGGGCGTCGACGTGCTCACCGGCGGCACCGACGTGCACCTCGTGCTCGCGGACCTGCGTCGCGCGCCGATCCACGGCAAGGACGCGGAAGACGTGCTGCACGACGTCGGCATCACGGTGAACCGCAACGCGGTGCCGTTCGATCCGCGTCCGCCGCTGACGCCGTCGGGCGTCCGCATCGGCACGCCGGCGCTGGCCACGCGCGGCTTCGGCGACGCCGAGTTCCGCGAGGTCTCGGACATCATCGCGCTCGCCCTGCAGGCGAACCCGGATCGCAGCGCGCTGCGCACGCGCGTGAAGAAGCTGGCCGAGCGCTTCCCGCTCTACAGCGGCCTCAGCTCACCCGCCAGCTGGCGTTAACAGCAGCAGCGGCTCGGGCGCCACCGAAAACTTCAGCGGTGGCGCCAGCCGCATGATCTCGCCGTCGAGCGCGACCTTCAGCGTGGGCTTGTGGCCACGCCGCGGCCGCACGATGAGCTGCTCGAACGCGAAGTCGTGCAGCGCCGAGTCGCCCGCGAGCTTCCCTACCAGGCCGCGCGCGAACAGCCCGAGCCGGTGCAGCCGCCCGACCGGCTTCGCGAACACGGCGGCCAGCTTGCCACGCTGCACGTCTTCGGCCTCGGGCAGGCCCACGTCTTCGAACTGCATGGCGTTGTTGCCCACGAACAGCGTCGCGGCCTCGATCAGCTCGCGCCCCGCCTCGTGCTCGCTGTCCAGCACGAGGTGGCGATGGTGGCGCATCAGCGTGACCAGCGCCGCCAGCAGGCCCACCGAGCGCTTCCGTCCGAACCTCTGCTTGAACTGCTCGCGCTCCTCCAGCAGCTCCGGGTAGAGCCCCAGGCTCGCGTTCACCAGGAACACGAGCCCGTTCACGCGCCCCACCTGCACGCGTCGCACGCGCGAGTTCAGCAGCGCCTCGACCGCAGCTTCGGCCTCCAGGGGGATGTCCCAGGTGCGGCCCGTGATGTTGTTGGTGCCCTGCGGGATGATGCCGAGCGGGCCACGTACACGCAGCGCTTGCTCCGCCACGCAGCGAATGGTTCCGTCACCGCCGGCCGCCACGATCACACCCTGCTCGCGCTCCGCCAGCTCGGCCGCACGCCTGGCCGCGGCGTCGAGCCCGCTCGTGGTTGGCACCAGCTCGTACTTCTGACCCGCCGCCCCGAGCACGCGCTCCAGGACCGCGGGCAAGTCGCCTCTCGACGACGCCCCTGAGCGGCTGTTGAGCACCACGAAGTAAGGACCTCGCTCGTTGAGTAGTTGGGCTTGTCCCGTCACGCTCGAGAGGTAAGCACCGAGGCGCGCGCGGCCCTGACCTCGTGGTGGTTCTCACCCGAGTGCCACTGCGGCCGCATCGAAGCTGTGCCGCTGACACACTTGCAACTCGATTGCATGTGTGGAAGATCCGTCTTCGAGGAGAGAGCGCATGTCCAACGTAGTGTCCGTTCGCGGGCTCCGTAAGCAGTACGGCGACGTACGCGCCGTCGATGACGTCTCGTTCGAGATCGAGCCCGGCCATATCCTGGCCTTGCTCGGTGCCAACGGCGCCGGCAAGAGCACCACCGTTCACATGCTGCTGGGTCTGGTCGCCGCGAGCGCTGGCACGATCGAGATCGCGGGCCACGACGTCGCGCGCGATCCATCGGGCGTGCGACGTGCCTCTGCCTACGTGCCCGATCGGCTGGCGCTCTACCCGCACCTGACGGGCCTCGAGAACCTCACCTACTTCCACCAGGTGGGCGATGGCCCCGCGCTGACGCGAGCGCAGCTCGAGGCGGTGCTGGAGCGAGTTGGCCTCGACCGCGCTGCCTTCGATCGACGCGCCTCCACCTACTCGAAGGGCATGTGCCAGAAGGTGGGGCTCGCGATCGCGCTCGCGAAGGAAGCGCGCGCTCTGTTCCTGGACGAACCGCTCTCCGGGCTCGATCCCAAGGCCGCCAACGAGTTCTGCGCCAAGCTGCGCGAGGTCGCGGACGCGGGCGCCGGCGTGCTGATGGCCACGCACGATCTGTTTCGCGCACACGACACCGCGGACGAGATCGGCATCATGCGCGACGGCAAGCTCGTCAAGACGCTGCGCACCTCGGAGATCGACGCAGCAGGGCTGGAGCACCTCTACTTGGAGCAGATGCGATGAGCACCCTGCTGTTCGCGCGCCACGAGCTGCTCGCGCTGCGCCGCGATCCGCGCGCCTGGGCCGCCGCCGTGTGCCTGTTCGTGCTGCTCGCGGCGGCACTGGCGTCGAGCACGCAGATGCAGCGTGCCTACGAGCGCACGCGCGAGGACGCGCAGCAAGCTTCGCGCCGCACCTGGCTCGGGCAGGGCAGCAAGAACGCGCACTCGGCCGCGCACCGCGGCGTGTATGCGTTTCGCCCGCTGCCAGAGCTCGCGCCGTTCGAGCCAGGTCTGCACGGTGTGCTCGGCACCACCGTCTGGCTGGAGGCGCACAAAGCGAACGACCTGCGCGATGCACCCGACGAAGACGGCTCCCGCTTGACCTACCTCGACGGCTCGGCCGCGTTCCTCGCGCGCACCGTGCTGCCGTTGCTGGTGTTCCTGCTCGTGGCCTCTTCGATCGCAGGCGAGCGCGAGCGCGGCACGCTGAAGATGTTGCTCGCGCAAGGTGCGTCCGTGGCGCGCATCACGCTCGGAAAGCTGCTCGCCTTCGGGGCGCTGTTGCTGGTGTTGATCGGGCTCGCTGCGCTGAGCTCGATCGTGTTGACGGGCTCCGTCACTCGCATCGTGGGGCTGGCCGCCGGCTACACGCTGTTTGCACTCGTCGCGCTGTTCATCGCGATGGCGGTCTCGATCGGCGCCAGTGACTCGCGCAAGGCGCTGGTGATCCTGTTTGCGGTGTGGACGGCGGGAACGATGGAGCCGAAGCATGATCCGATCCGAGTGGTACCTGCTACGCCGTGACCGTACGGCGTGGCTCGCGTACGCGCTGTGCGCGCTCGCCAGCCTCGCCGCCGCCGCGGACAGTGTGCGCACGTTTCGGCAGGACGAGGATCTG
>DASUME010000549.1:0-5850 GCA_036277895.1 Polyangiales bacterium | reverse complement strand
GCCGCGCTGGTGGTGCCGTCGACGTCGTAGTCTCCAAACACCACGATGCGCTCGCGACGGCGCACCGCCTCGGCCAGGCGCTCGGCCGCCAACATGCGGTCGGCCATCTGATCGGGCCGGGTCAGGTGCGCGAGCTTGGGGCCGAGGAAGAGCTTGGCCGGCGCCTCCGCGGCGATGCCGCGGTTGAGCAGGACCTGGGCGATCAGCGGTGAGATGGCGCAGGCGCGGCCGAGCTCTCCCGCGCGTGCCGGGTCCTGGGGCCGCAGCACGAAGCGCGCGCGGCTCGGGCTGCCGCTGGGTGCCGCCGCCGCGATCGACTCACGCGTGCAAGGCAGCGCGGGAGGGAGCTCTGAAGGCGCTGCGCCGAGCTCGAGCTCGCTCGAGGGTTCACTGTCCACGGGGCTACTAAGCCTTGGCGAACAGCTTCCTGTCCATCCACTCCGTGAAGGGAGCCGCGATATAGATCGTCGAGTACGACCCGACGACCATGCCGATCACCAGCGCCAGGGCGAAGTCCCGGATCACCGGCGTGCCCCAGATCAAGAACGGCAAGATCGACAGAAGCGTAACGAATGACGTGAGAATCGAGCGCGAGAGCGTCTGCGTGGTGCTGATGTTGATCAGCTGGTAGAGCGACGCTTCGCGCATGCGGGTCATGTTCTCGCGGATGCGATCGAAGATGACGATCGTGTCGTTGATCGAATAGCCCAAGATCGTGAGCAGCGCGGCGACCGTCGAGAGGTTCACCTCGCGGCGGGTGATCACGAACACCAGCACGGTGATCAGGGTGTCGTGGAGCAGCGCGACGATGCCGCCCGGGGCAAAGCGAAGGTCGAAGCGCATGGCCACGTAGGCCATGATGAACAGCACCGTCCACAGCAGCGACTTGACCGCCGCGTCGCGCAGCTGCTTGCCGGCCTTGGGGCCGACCCACTCCACGCGCAGCGGAGCGTCCGGGGCACCGTCGCCCAGCTTGTCCTCGAGCGCCTTGACGATCTCGTTGGCGACGCCGACCAGGTGCACCTCGTAGCGGTGCTGGTCCGAGTTGCCGAAGCGGCTGACCGACTGCACGTTGGCGCCGGCCGTCTTGAGCGCGCCCTCGATCGCCGAGGGCTCGACCTCGCCGACCATACGCAGCGTGATCTTGTCGCCGCCGGGCGAGACCTTGAACTCCTCGATCTTGACGCCGGTGACCTGCCACTGGAGCGACTTCTTGATCGACTCGACCTTGTCGGCGGGCAGCGACGACACGCGTCCAACGCGCACGAGGTACTCGTTGGCGCGCCCCTCGACGTTCACGACCTCGGCGTCGTAGCCCTTCTCGCTCAGGACCTCGCGCACCTTCTCGGGGGCGATGTCCTTCTTGAACTGGAGCTGCACCTCGGTGCCGCCCTTGAAGTCGATGCCGTAGTTCGGGCCCGGCCAGAAGATCGAGAGGAACCCGAGCAAGGCGAGCAGCAGCGACCCCGAGATGATCGGGGCGCGGTACTTCATGAAGTCGATCGTCGCACGCGGCTTGAAGAACTCCACGCCGTCACCCTACCTTCAGCGTCTTCACGCGCAGCCCGCGCACGAGCCAATCGAACACCAAGCGAGAACAAAACACGCCCGTGAACAGCGACGTGGTGATGCCGATCATCAGCGTGACCGCGAAGCCCTTGATCGGGCCGGTGCCGTACTGGAACAGCACGACGCCCGAGATGAACGTGGTCAGCTGGCCGTCGAAGATCGACCAGAACGCGCGGTCGAAGCCCTGGTCCACCGCCGTGCGCGCCGACTTGCCCGCACGCAGCTCCTCGCGGATACGCTCGTTGATCAGCACGTTGGCGTCGACCGCCATACCGACGGTGAGCGCGATGCCCGCGACGCCCGGCAGCGTGAGCGTGGCCTCGAACAGCGACATCAGCGCGAGCAGGAACAGCAGGTTCAGCAGCACCGCGAAGTCCGCGACGATGCCGGCCATCTGGTAGTAGAGGAGCATGAAGACCACGATCAGGGCGACGCCGAGAACCGCGCCGATGGCGCTCTTCTCGATCGCGTCCTGGCCGAGCGACGGGCCGATCAGCTGCTCGTTGGCGGGCCGGATCGGCGCCGGCAGCGCACCGGCGCGCAGCACCAGCGAGAGGTCGCGCGCCTCGCGCAGCGTCTCGTTGTAGTTGGTGGAGCCACCGAGCGTGATCTGGCAGTTGCCGCGGATCTCGGTCTGGATCACCGGCGCGCTCTCGACGCGGTCGTCGAGCACGATCGCCATCCGGCGCTTGATGTTGCGGCCGGTAAGCTGGCCGAACTTCTCGGAGCCCTTCGGGTTGAAGGCGAGCGAGACGAACGGACGGTTGTTCTCCTGGTCGAACGCGGTGAACGCGTCCTTCACGTCCTCACCCCCCACGTCGGCGCGGTGGTACAGGATGTACGTGCGCCAGGCGCTGGCCTTGGGCGCGCCGGGCACGTCGTAGTCCTCCTGCTCGCCGAGCAGCAGGTCGCGGCCCTCGGGCGTCTTGCCTTTGAGCGAGTCGACGTACGCTTGCAGCTTCTGGCGCGCATCCTCGCCGCGGGCGGTCAGGTACTGCACGACCTTCTGCGGGTTCTGCACGCCGGCCGAGACGACCTCACTCTGGCGCTCGATGCCCTCGGGCAAGTTGGTCAGCGACTGCACGTAGTCCGAGTCGTCGTCGACGATCTTGAACTCGAGGCGCGCCGTGCGGCCGATGATCTCGCGGATACGCTGGAAGCTGGCCTCGTCGGCGCCCGGGATCTCGACCGCGATGTCCGTGCCACGCGCGGTGACGCTGGTCTCGCGTACGCCGAGCTTGTCGATGCGGTCCGCGATCGTCTCGCGAGCCTGGCCGACCGCAGAGTCGCGCAGGTCGTCGACCATGTCCGGGCGGATGCCGACCGTGACCACGCTGTCCGCGCGCGACTCTTCCTTGAGATCGCCGAACTTGCGGATCATCTCGAGCGTGAGCTTCTTGGCGTCCGCGGCGCTCTGGAAGCTGAGCCGGATCTGGCGCTCGCCGACGGTCTGGATCTTGACCTTCTCGCGCGCCTGGTCGAGCTGCTCCTTGGTCGGGCGCTCGTCGACCTTGTACAGGCCGAACTCCGCCCCGAGCCGATCGAGGAGATCGTCAGCCAGCCGATCGCGGCGATCACTGACGGCCTCGTCCACCTCGACCTCGTAGGTGAGGCGCAGGCCTCCCTTGACGTCCAAGCCGGGCGCGATGCGGCTGCTGATCTTGTCCTTCAGCCACGCGGGCGCGGGCAGCCAAGCATCGACGCTCGGCCAGACCACCGCGACGGCGCCGACGATCAAGGCAAACGTCAGCGTGAAGCGTACGTACCAACCCCTATCCATATTGCGTTCGTCCCCTATTGAAAACCTCGCGCGGAGGCTTCAACTGGTCTTCTGTTCGCTCTCGGCCACGGAGACCGTCGCCGCCGAATCGGCGATGCCGGCCACGTGAGAGCGCAGGATGTTGATCTTCACGCGGTCGGCGATCTGCAGCACGACCTCGTCGCCGTTCTCGCTCTTGAACTCGATGATCTCGCCGCGGATGCCGCCGGTGGTGCGCACCTTCTGGCCCTTCTTGAGGCCCTTGAGCAGCTTGTCGAGCTCCTTCTGCTTCTTCTGCTGGGGCCGGATCAGCACCAGGTAGAAGACCACCATCATCAGCACCATCAGGCCGAGCTGCTGGAAGCCGCCGCCACCCAAGGGGCCGCCACCTCCGCCACCACCACCGCCACTCGGTGAGGAGGGCTGTGCGACGCCGGAGGTCGCTTCGGGCTGGAACCACGTACTCAGGGTGTAGAGCAGGACGTGCAAGACAGACTCCTCGGATGCGCTCTCAGCGCTGCTCGAGCAGGTGCGAAGGGCACCGCGCGAGTACTTCGCTCATCCAGCGGGACGACGCGTCCCACGCTGCGACCCGAGGGCTGAGGTCGCGCGGTTCTAACCCACGCCCCACAGACCGTCAACTGACGCACCAGGAACGGTGGACGGCCCTCTGGGCGTATGCGATCAATCGGAGTTCATCGGGAGCTGCAGATGGTCGACAAGGTGGAGAAGATTTGGTTCGACGGTTCGTTGGTCGATTGGGACCAGGCGAACGTGCACGTGCTGACGCACACCTTGCACTACGGGCTGGGCGTGTTCGAAGGCATTCGCTGCTACAAGCTGGGCAACGGCAAGAGCGCGATCTTCCGGCTCGAGGAGCACATCGAGCGGCTGTTCGAGTCGGCGCACATCTGCACCCTGCCCATGCCGTACTCCCCCGAGCAGATCGCGCAGGCGTGCCTGGAGACGGTGCGCGTCAACAAGCTCTCCGAGTGCTACCTGCGCCCGCTCGCGTTCATCGGAGCCGGGGCGATGGGCCTCGGAGCGATGGACAACCCCACGCACGTCTCGATCATCGCCTGGAAGTGGGGCGCGTACCTCGGCGACGAGGGCATCGCCAAGGGCATCCGCGCCAAGGTCGCGTCGTTCGCACGGCCGGGCATCAACTCGGTGATGGCCAAGGGCAAGGTCGTCGGCCACTACGTGAACTCCATCCTGGCCAAGCGCGAGGTGCTCGCCGCCGGCTACCAGGAGGCGATCATGCTCGACGGCCAGGGCTACGTTTCCGAGGCCTCGGGCGAGAACATCTTCGTGGTCAAGAAGGGTAAGATCTACACGCCGCCGCTCGGCTCGGCGATCCTGGGCGGGATCACACGCGACAGCGTGGTGACCATCTGCCAGGAGCTCGGCTACTCGCTCAGCGAGCGCACGCTGACGCGTGACGAGCTGTACACCGCCGATGAGATCTTCATGTGCGGCACCGCCGCCGAGATCACGCCGGTGCGCGAGATCGACGACCGCAAGATCGGCATCGGCTCCCGCGGTGCGATCACCGAGCGCGTGCAGAAGCGCTACTTCGAGGTCGTGCGCGGCGAGGGCAAAGCCTACCCGCAGTGGCTCGCGGTGGTCTGACGCCACGTTGTGCGCCCTGGACGGTGCACAACTGCCTCAGCTGCGGTCGCGTTCCCCGCCAAACGCGGGCATTCGTGGCCCGGAAACGCTGAACACGCGTAGCTTCGCGTCGGCACAGCGGTTGCTCCTGGACTCGGCTGGACCCCACGTCCGGAGGAGAACCATGAAGCAACTCTCGATCGCGCTCGCCCTGCTCGCACTCTCCGCCGCCTGTGACGACGACGGCAATGACGACGACAGCACGGCCAACCAGGCGGGCGACTGCGCGAAGCAGTGTACGAACACGGCAGCCGACTGCGTGAAGGCCTGCACCACCGGCAGCGACTGCGCCGACAAGTGCGACGACTCCGCCGACGCCTGCGAGGACAAGTGCAAGGACGTCGGGAAGTGACCGCGCGGGCGTCTGGCCTTCAGGCCTCGGACTTCTCGATCGGGCTGTTCTCGCCCGCCTCGAGCTTCTCGTCCTCGAGCCACTTGCCCCAGTAGAGGAAGCGCTGGCAGTTGGCGCAGCGCTCCACGCCCTCTTCGCGCTGGATCACGATGTACTGCATCGGGCGCACCGCCATGCGGCAGCCCTGACAGATGCCGTCGCGCACCTCGGCCACGCCGGTGAGGCGGCGGCCGCGGATGGCGTCGTAGCGGCTGACGATGTCGCGCGGGATCTGCGCGGCGAGCTCGTCGCGGCCGTGCAGGGCGATCTTGCGCTTGCCCTCGAGCTCGGCGATGCGCGCGTCGCCCTCGGCGGACTTGGTGGCGAGCATTTCCTTCAGGCCAGCGAACTCGGCCTCGTGCTGCTGCAGCGAGTCGTTCACCTGGGCGATCGCGGCGTTGAGCTTGTCGCGCTCGAGCTCGCGGTCTTTGATGCTCTTGCGGTTGGTCTCGAGCTCGCG
>DASUME010000548.1:0-14275 GCA_036277895.1 Polyangiales bacterium | reverse complement strand
GTCCGCGCTGCGGCGCCGAGGTCGTGCTCGACAAGAAGCGCGAAGAAGCCAAGTGCCCCTATTGCGGCACGCGCGCGTACGCGGAGCGCGCGAGCCAGCCCGCGGCGCAGACGCTGGTGGTGAAGGCGCACCCGAGCATCTGGATCGGGCTCGCGCTCGTGCTCGTGGTGGCGATCGCCGGTGCGCTGCTGTTGAGGGGTGAGGACAAACCGCCTTCGCTTCCGAAGGTAGTGGCCGCGGCAGCGATCGAAGTCCTCGCGCCTCCGCCACCGCCGAAGCCCAGCGTGGAGGTACGCATCCAGAGCTACGCCCACGCGCAGCTCGTCGACAGCGACGGCGACGGCAAGGACGAGCTGCTGGTGCCGATCGAGCGCAACGAGGGCGGCACGCGCAGCGACCACTTCGCGCTCTACGCGCTGCCGAGCGGCACCCCGTTGCGCGAGACGACCGCACTCGCGGGCCCGCAGTCGGCGCTGATCGCCGTCGCCTACGGTCGACTCTTGCTCGCGCGGCGCGATGGACAGCTGGAGGCGTACGAGCTCGCGAGCGGCGACGCGCAGTGGAACACCATGCTCGGCGAGCGGGTCGCGGCGCTGTGCGAGGGCCCGCGCGACGCCGTGCACGTCAGCACCGACGACGGGCGCGAGCTGGAGGTCGACGTGAAGACCGGCCGCCAGAGCAACGTGCGCACGCCGTGCAAGGTGCCGCTCGCGGTCGCGATGGGACGCCACGAGCCGCGCGACCGCCGCGACTACCGCGCACCCAGCGGCGTCAGCGCGTTCTTGTGCGGCGGCGTGCGCGTGATGGGCTCCGACAACTACGCCGTCCCCGACGCCTGCCTCACGCGCGCCAAGATCGACAGCGATCGCCTCGAGGGCATGGTCGGCCACGCGGTGTGGGCGTTCGGCCGCGGGCACCTCGTGTTCGGCGTGCGCGTGCCCGGGACGTACGTGCCGAGCGTGGGCTTGCTGGAGCGCGGGCGCTGGGTGTGGAAGAGCGAGGTGCCCGCGGCCAACCCACTGCAGGCCGAGACCGGTGGCCCGCGCACGATCAGCCTGCACGGCGACTCGCTGTTGATCGCCTACGAAGGCGGCGAGCCGCGCCGGCCGTGGCTCACGAAGTTCATCGCGAGCACCGGCCAACGCGGCTGGACGCATAAGCTAGATCAAGCGCCCGTGGCTCTGCTCCAGCGCGACGACGCGGTGATCGCGCAGCTGGAGCACTCGGTGGTGGTGCTGACGCCCGCGGGCGAGCTCATCACCACGCTCTAATCATTCGAAGATCGAGGCCTTCTTGCCGAGCTTCTTCAGGCCCCAGGTCGGGTGCTCGACGACCACGCGCCCGAACTCGGTCAGATCTGCGCTGCTCTCGTAGCGGCCGTGCGTGGACATGCCGAAGCCCTTGTCGTCGCTGACGCCGCCCTCGAGGTTGTTGTCGTCCCACGCCCAGGCGAGCCAGCCGAGCCCGGCCGACTCCGCGAGCTCGATCACGCGCAGCGGATCGATCATGGTGGGACTCGGGCCGATGTCGCGGCCGGGTCCGAACTCGCCGAGCATCACCACCAGGCCGGTCGCCGCCAGGTCCTTCACGTGCTGCGCGAGGTCGGTCTGGTCGTCGTACTTGCCACGCGCACCCCCTGCGATGTCCTGGTACTCGCCATAGATGTGCTGATCGAAGATCACGTTCTTCTCGGGGTCCGCATCGAGCACGGCCTGGCCGTACTTCACGATCGCCTCGGGGTCCTGGCCGCAGCCGCCGGCGGTGACCGAGATCGTCGCGTGGTAGCCGGCCGCGCGCAGCTTGCCGATCGCGTCGATGTAGGCGTCGCGCCAGATCTCGCCGTTGCCGGGGCCCCACTCGTTGGCGATGTTGAGGATCATGAACTTCTCGAGCTGCTTCCAGGTCTCGAACTGCCCCACCCAGGTCTCGACGATCTGATCCAGGATCGCCCGATCGTCCTTGCAGGTGCCGTCCCAGTTGCCGGGGATGATCACGCTGTGCTCGGCGATCGTGCCACCGTGACCGTCGTCACCTTGCAGCAGCGCGAGGTTCTTCTTCGCGTCGAGCTTGAAGTCGACGGTCCAGCGCGCGACGGGCGAGTTGGCCTCGGTGAGCCCGGGCGACGCCATGTCCCAGTGCAGCTTGTTCACGCCGCGCACGCGGAACTCGCTGCCCTCGGCGTCGTACAGCTTGCCGTCGCGCACGAAGAAGCCTTCGCCATGGTTGTAGCTCGGGCGCTCGGCGCGGCCCCAGGCGGCGGGCTTGGACTCTTCCTTGGGCGGCTCGACCTTCGGCTCTGTGAGCTTACCCTTGTCGTCGCCGTGCTCGGGCGCGCTCTCTTCCGACGTGCTCTCGTCCGACGCGAGCTCATCTGCGCTCTCGTCATTGGCAGCGCCGAGATCCTTGCGAGCGTTCTCACCCGCGACCTCGCCGGTGCAACCGACGAGCGCAGCGAGGAAGAGGTTCGAGAGGAGCGGGAGTCGAATCGCCACGTGCCTTGCCTCATGGGGCGCGCACCTCGCCGCGAAGCCGAGAGCGCACCCATGCGCTACATCGGCCCACACCACGAGATCGACGCGCTGCGAGTTGCAGTGCTGCGAGTGCGACGTCCGGGGGACATCGCTCGTTCGCAGTCCCGTACCTAAACCATCCGCGCATTCCGTGGCCAGCAAAACAAACACACTGTGGCGCGACGCGTTGAGCGAGATCACTACCGCGCGATAGGCTCAGGTCTACCGCTGTTACGGAGCTTGAGGACGTCTGGGTTCCTGACACGCTGCAGGCATGACCGAGGACGACGAACGGGTGGTAGACGTGCTGCTGGATGCGCTCGACCGGCTCTACGACGGCAAGCTCGTTCCGGCGCAGCTGCGCGCGATGATGCTGGGCACGAAGATCGACAGCGCGGAGCTCTCGGCCGCCGTGCACCACGCCGCGCGCGCGCTCGACGGGGTGCTGCGGCTCGATGCGCGCGTGGAGCCGCCTTTCGACGCGCGCTATGCGGAGAGCCTCCAGGTCACGCGGTCGCTGCGCTCGCGGCTGGCGGACCTGTACGACGAGATCTGGGCGAGCCGGCGGCGCTGGTGATCACTTCTCCCAGTCGGAGAGCAGCTGGCTCCAGGCGTCGTTCTTCTGCTCGAACTCCGCGGGGCAACGCTGCGCGCGCGCCTCGGGCAAGTAGCCGGCGCTGACGAGGCCCTCGTACGCGCGCGGGTTGCTGCCGTAGACGAGGCACAGGATGTTGTAGAAGCGCTGCTGGTTGAGCGAGTGTTCGTCGGCGAAATCGAGGTCTTCGATCATGTTGCTGCTGTTGGCCGCCCAGTACTCGGCCGCGTGCAGCACGTACTCCTCGAGACCGGCCTGCACCATCAGCACGGTCGAGAAGTCATCGACGGCATCCTCCTCGCGGCCGGTGATCGGCAGCCCGTACATATCGACCAAGCCGTGACCGAGCTCGTGGAAGAACACGAACAGCCAGGTGCCGACGATGCGGTCGCCGAGCTCCTGCTCGCTTGCTCCGCCGTCGTTGGCGACCAGCGCGATCTGGTTGAGCAGCTCGTAACACATCGACAGCGAGCCCGTGTTCGGGTCGTAGAACGCGTTGGCTTCGCCGCACTCGGTGTGCCGCACCGGCAGGTCGCGCGGAAACTTCAGGGTCGCGTTCAGGCCCTCGGCGAGCTGCTCGAACAGGCGCTCCTCGCGCAGCACCTGCGCGAGCTGGCGGCTCTGCGTGTCCGAAGCGGAGTTCCAGGTGATCTGCAGGTCTCCACGATCCGCATGCCCGCTCTTGGGCTCCTCGGCTTCGCCACAACCCGCCAGCGACGCCAACACCAAGCCGAGCTTCAAAACCGAACGCATGCTTCTTCGTCTCTCCTCGTCGCTCGTTTGCGCGACACCGGGACTGTGGCCGAACGCGTACCCGAGGCATCGCTAAGAGTTCCTTCCCACTTCCTAAGAGGATCCTACCGACCTGAAATCTGTGGCCCGGCCGACGCTCCCGGGCGGGGGCTCAACTTTTCACGACAAGATTAGATCCTCGGCCCTCTAGGCTCGTTCCAAGGGGATATGAGCACGTACAAGAGCTGGATCCGTGTAGGTGTGGTGGGGATGTTGGGGGCGACACTCTGGCCGCAGGCCGCGCCTGCCCAGGTGAAGGCACCGCTGCTGATCGCTTCGCCTGCGAAGCAGATCGCGGACGCGCCGATCAGCCTGACCGGCTCGGACGGCTCGGGGCTCAACCTGGTCGCGCTGGAGGCCAGCGCAGTGATCGAAGATCCGCTGGCGTTCACCGAGCTGCGGCTCACGTTCTCCAACCCGGAGTCGCGCGTGCGCGAGGGCCGCTTCCGCATCACGCTGCCGGTAGGCGCGACGATCAGCCGCTTCGCGATGAAGGTGAATGGCGCCTGGCAAGAGGGCGAGGTCGTCGAGACGCAGGCCGCGCGCGTCGCCTACGAAGACTTCCTGCATCGCCGTCAGGATCCCGCGCTGCTCGAGGCCGAGGCCGGCAACGAGTTCTCGGCGCGCGTGTTCCCGATCCCCGCCAACGGCACCAAGGAGCTGATCGTCTCCTACTCGCAGACGCTCACGCGCCACGACGAGCCGTACGTGCTCCCGCTACGCGGCCTGCCGCAGCTGGGCACGCTCAGCGTGCGTGCGCTGGTGCGCAAGGAGAGCGCAGGCGCGGCGGCGTCGAACCTGGGCGGCGAGCGCGCGCAGACCGAGGTGATCCAGCTCGACAAGAAGAGCTGGCAGCCCGATCGCGACCTCGAGATCGCGCACGACGGAAAGGCCGGCCGGCTCGGCCTGCGCCACGACAACCTGATCGCCGCCCGCATCGTGCCGATCGCGGATGGCGGCGCGGCCGACAAGGTGGCTTCGCTGTTCGTGCTGTTCGACACCAGCGCCTCGCGCGCGCTGTCGCTCGAAGAGCAGCTCGGCCAGCTGGAGGCGTTGTTGGCGCAGCTGGGCGACATCCCGGTACAGGTGGCGACGTTCGATCAGACGGCGAGCCTGGCGTTCGACGGTCGCTCGAAGGACCTGAGCGAGCTGCGGCGTGCGGCGCTGGCGCGCCGTGCGCTCGGCGCTTCGGATCTCGAGGGCGCGCTGAAGTTCGCGGGCGAGCAGCTGACCAAGCGCAAGCATGCGCGGGTGTTGCTCGTGAGCGACGGCGTGGCGACTGCGGGCGAGACCGCGGCCGACAAGCTGCGTGAGCGCGTGAAGGCGCTGCCCGGTGTCGAGCGCCTGGACGTGCTCGGTGCGACCGGCATCCGCGACGAAGCCCTCCTCACGCGCTTGGTGACGGCCGGCCTCAAGCGCGACGGCGTGCTGCTCGACGCCAAGCGCTCGCCAGAGTTGCTGGCGCAGAAGCTCACGCGCACCACGCGCTCGGGGCTCGCGCTCGAGGTCGAGGGGGCAGGCTGGGTGTGGCCCAAGACGCTGAACGGCGTGCAGCCCGGCGATGAGATCGTGGTGTTCGCCGATCTGCCGGCGAGCAAGCCGTTGAAGCTCAAGGTCGATGGCAAGCCGCTGGCGCTGAGTGGCGCGCTGGCTTCCGTGGAGAAGCCGCTGCTCGAGCGCGCGTGGGTGAAGGCGCGTATCGATCGTATGATCGAGCAGCGCGACGGCGTCGCCGACAGCGATCGTGATCTCGCGGACGCGCTGCGTACGCAAGCGATCGAGCTGTCGACCAAGTTCCGCGTGTTGAGCCCGTTCACGTCGCTCCTGGTGCTGGAGACGGAAGCCGACTACGCGCGGTTCCACATCGAGCGCCGCGCGCTGGCGGACATCCTGACCGTCGACGCGAGCGGCATCGCGCTGCAGCGGCGTGCGGACTTCCCGGTGAAGGGCGCCGTCGAGGTGGCCGCGAAGCGCCGCGTGGACACGCGCGACGATCGGCCCGTGCTCGAGGTCGCGCAGCCGAACATGCGCCCGACGGATGGCGAAGGTGCCGCCGAGCAGAAGCTCGAACAGGCGCCGAGCACGGGCTTTGGCTCGGGCAGCCTCGGCGCGAGTGGTCGTGGTCCCGGTGGCGGCGGCAACGCGGCACCGCGCGCGTCGGCCGCGGCACCTGCGCGCATGCGCTCGTCCGCGGGCGAGTCCCGCGAGGCGTTCGACGAGCGCAGCTTCAACCGCGGCGCAGTCGCGGATCGCGCCGAGCCCGAGCAGGCGGCCCCTGCCTCCGTGGCGGCGGCTCGCCCCGCACCTCCGCCTGCGCCGATGGAAGAAGCGCGTCGCGAGGAACGGCCCGCGGCCGCCAAGAAGTCGATGCAGGCGCCGGTCGAGGGCGAGCTCAAGGTGGTGCTCGACCTCCTGCGCAGCGACAAGAAGGCCGGCCTCGCGCGCGCACTCGCGTGGCGCAAGCGCGACGCCGGCGACGTGCTCGCGCTGATCGCACTCGGCGAAGCCTACGAGGCCCTCGGTGAGCTGGAGAACGCCGAGCGCGCGTACGGCGCGATCATCGACCTGTTCCCCGGCCGCGCCGACCTGCGCCGCTTCGCCGGCCAGCGCCTGGAGCGCATCCAGTCCACGCGCGCGCTCGCGCTCGCCGTCGACACCTACCGCAAGGCCGTCGCGCAGCGCCCCGATCACCCGGCGAGCCATCGCCTGCTCGGCTTCGCGCTGCTCAAGGCCGGCCAGCCGCACGCGGCGTTCGACGCCATCCTCGCCGGCGTGAAGCAGCGCTACCCCGACGGTCGCTTCCGCGGCGTCGACCGCATCCTGCGCGAGGACCTCGGTCTCGCCGCCGCCGCCTGGAGCAAGGCCGAGCCCGCGCTCGCCGAAGACATCGCCGGCAAGCTCACGTACGAAGGCGGAAGCTTCGAGACCGCGCCGTCACTGCGCTTCGTGTTGAACTGGGAGACCGACGCCAACGACGTCGACTTCCACATCACCGACGGCAAGGGCGGCCACGCCTACTACAGCGCCATGCACCTGCCCTCCGGCGGTGATCTCTACGCCGACGTGACCACCGGCTACGGCCCCGAGTGCTTCACCATCCGCGGCAACAAGCGCGCCTACCCCTACACCCTGCAAGCCCACTACTACAGCCGCGGCCCGATGGGCTACGGCATGGGCAAGCTCGAGGTGATCGAGCACGACGGCAAGGGCACCCTGAAGTTCGAGGAGCGCCCCTTCATCGTGATGCAAGACGGCGCCTTCGTGGAACTAG
Source organism: Polyangiales bacterium (assembly GCA_036277895.1). GTDB lineage: Bacteria > Myxococcota_A > Polyangia > Polyangiales > DASUME01 > DASUME01. Next base: position 7,107 of record DASUME010000548.1, on the reverse strand, counting down.
GCACGATCCGCGGCAACAGCACCCAGCTCGCGAAGCGCTAGCTGCGCGCGGTCAACTCTTGCTCTTGGTGAGGTAGGCCTGGGCGCCTAGCCAAAACACCTTCACGGGACGTTCGTCGCTGACGACGATCGAGCTCACCCGCTCGCTGCCGGCATCGAAGCGCAGCGTGAGTCGGAAGCCCTCGATGGTGTAACGACCGCGCTGCTCGGGTGGAATGTCGACTGTGATCATCTGTCCCACGGCCACGCCAGAGAAGCCGCCCGTCACAAAGCGTCCGTCGTCGAAGAACTGGAGCGTTTGCTGCGCGGTGATCAAGATGTCGCCGCCGTACGCGGTGGTGCCTCCGCCGCTCGAGTACGAGTAGGTACCGCTCAAGGAGAAGCCAGCCGGCATCGGTCCATAGCGGCCGTACAGCTTGATCGGCGCTCCTTGCTTGCCCTCGACACTCAGTTCGCCGTCCTTTTCGGTCCAGTGGGTCCAGCTCTCCGGGTAACGCTCTCGGTGCTGTTCGGGCGAGAGTCCTCGCGCACTGTATTGATCATCCGTGGTCGCGGTGCCGTCGCTCAACAAGAACACGGGCGAGAACGCAAGTGCGAAGGAGCCACCCACGCCGACGCCGGTGCTCGTCTGCAAGCTGACGGTCACAAGCTCCCCGCCGACCGCTGCTACGCTCGCGTCGATGCCGCGATCCGCCGGCGCAAGCGCGCCGCCGTCTCGGACCGCGTCGCCGGCGGTCGGCTGCTCGACGAGGGTTCCACCGTCGATCGACGTCGCTCGTGTACCTTGGTCGTCCTGGTCGCAGCCGCTCTCGAGTAGCAGAAGCGTGAGCACCAGGGCCACGAACTTCGAGTTGGTCACGGTGTCATCCTTCGCAGAGTTTCGCGAGGGCTAGCACCGCCACCTGTGGCGCGGACGACATTGACTCTTCCGGCTAGGTCTCCGCGCGCGAGGGCGCACTCGCGCTAAGCGCGCGGGCCGAGAGCGGCGACTAGCGCGAGGCCGATGCGGCAGAGCTCGATGCGGATCGGCTCGCGCTCCACGTTCGTGGCCACGTAGCTGGCGAGGGCGGGCTCGGCGGTGCTGAAGTCGGCCTGGGCGTCGCCCTTGGAGGAGCGCTCCAGCAGGCGGAACGGCACGCGTGGGAGGTCGCCGCGGCCGTGGGCTTGGCGTAGGCACTCGCTCAAGAGCTCGGCGTGGAAGGCGACCTCGAGCACCCCCTGGGCGCCGCCGATGCGGGGGCCGCGGCTGCTGAGGTAGCTGGCCAGGTCCGGCTGCGACTGCACGAAGTGGCCGACCGCCACCTGCGCGAACTGCGGATCGCTCATCTTGGTGGAGGTCTCGCTGACGACGTTTGCGACCACGCTCTCGGCCACCGGCATGGGCACTACGTTTACCAGGCGAGGCGCGTCACGTACAGACCGGGCTGCTTGGACGTGAGCTTGTCGGGCCAGCCGCCGTGGGTGAGGTACAGCGCGCCGCCCTCCTCGTGCACCTCACCGCCGTGGGCGTGCAGCGTGGCGACCGGCTCGGGCGAGAAGTGGGTCGGATCGCGCGAGAAGTACACCGTGGTGTTCTCGTAGTCCTCCGTGGAGGAGCTGGTGAAGGTGGTGAACAAGTAGAAGCCGCCGTCGCGCGCGACCACGAACGGCGACTCGTACCAGCCCCAGCAAGCGTCGGGACAAGCCCGCGGGTTGCGCAGCGCGGGCGCCAGCGGCACCCAGTCGCGCAGCGCGGGAGCGCGTTGTAGGCGCACGATGTCGTGGATCTCGTCGTCTGCTTCGAGCACGGTGCCGACGCTGTACAGGTAGCTCGCGCCCTCGTGGCGCAGGATCATCGCGTCGCGGCCACCGACGATCGGCTCGCGATCGCGCGTCCAGTGAAACAGGTCGAGCGAGCTCGCGGTGCGCAGGCCCTCGTTCTCCGGCATCGTCGAGTCGTAGTAGTAGATGCGGTAGATGTCGCCGTCGCGCAGCACGAACGGCGCGTGCAGCGAGCTCTCGACGGCGTCTGCATCGCGGGTGGTGAGGATGTCGGGCTGATCGGTCCAGGGACCATGCAGCGTGGGGGCGGTCGCGTGCAGGAGCTGCAGCTCGACCCACGGGTTGCCCCTGCCCTCGGCGCCGTTCGAGAACATGTGCCAGGTGCCGTCGTGGGCGCGGATCAGCGTGGGCTCGTTCACGTAGCGAGCACCCGCCGGGATCCAGACGCGCTCGGTGTCGAGGGCGCGCGGCAGCCGCATGCCCGCGTCTACGGGGGCCCCCGCATCTTGCGCGTCGACGATCCCCGAATCCTCGAAAGACACGCGGATGCTGGCGTCGATCGAAGCTTCGACGTCGACGTCATCACAGGCGGCGAGGAGCAAGAGAGCGAGGATCAGGCGCTGCACGTCCGCGCGAGGTTACGACATGGACCGCGAGGGCACATCGCGATCGTTGTCGACCGCGACTGCCACGAGGCCGGATCGATGTTTCGTTGCTCCCGTTGATCGCGCTCGACCGCCCCGAGCTTACCCGCCCTGTTCGCCCTCAAGAGAAGCGCCGACTGGGTCGCCGCCAAGGTCAGACGGCAGCAGAGATCGCGTCTGCCTAAAAGCAGAGCAAGTGCGCATACTTATCAGGCAAAACCACAGCCTATGCCTAGGCCTATGCTAGAGTTTCCGGATGTCGATTGGCTCTGAGAACAGCAAGCGTGCCCGAGTGTTCCGCAATGGTGCGAACCAGGCCGTTCGGATCCCGCGCGACTTTGAGTTCGACGTCGACGAAGTCGTCGTGCGCAAGGTTGGTCGCGCCTTGATCATCGAGCCCGCACTTCCGCTGTCGCTTCATCGCCTGCTCGACACACTGGAGCCTCTCGACGAGCGCCTCGATCCCATCGACGAGTTGCCGCTCGACGACGTGGACCTCTGATGCCGCTCTATCTGCTCGACACCAACATCATCTCCGACCTCATGTACGACCCGCGCCAAGGCCGTGCAGCAAAACGTGTACGGCTCGTCGCAGAGACTGACCTCGTAACGAGCGCCGTCGTGCTCGGAGAACTGCAGTTCGGTGTCGAACGTAAGGGCTCCGAGAAGCTGCGCGCGAGGATGTACGCGATCGTGAACACCGTCGAAGTCCTGCCTCTCACGGAGCGCTGCTCCGAACACTACGGCAAGCTCAGAACGGACCTCGAGCGAAAGGGCACGATGATCAGTCCCAACGACCTCTGGATCGCGAGTCACGCGCTCGCTGCGCACTGCGTGCTCGTGACCGACAACGACAGCGAGTTTCGTCGCGTGCCCGGCTTGGTAGTAGAAAACTGGCTGCGCGACTAGCGAGTACGGCGAACAGCCGTATCGGCTCACACGATAGGTGACGTGATGGTGCGCGCCTCCGCAGCCTCCATGCGAACTTGAAGACCTGCGCCTGCCGGTGCCACTGCGCGTGATCGACGTGGTGCTTCGGCAGCAGCTCGAACAGCGCGGCGAAGCCGGCGCGATCGTGCTCCAGCCACGTCATCGGCTTGCGGATCTCGGGGCTGTAGGCCTGGATGCGGTAGATCAGCTCGGGTGCTGTGAGCTCGAGCCAGGCCTCGTGCTCGCGCGCATCCTGCAGCAAGCAGCCGAGCGCGGTGCCGGGGAACATGTCGAGCAGCTTCCAGCCGTTCGACTCCAGCCCCGGGAACGACAGATCGCGACTGTTCGCGAGCGACAGCGCGTTGTGCTCGTACGCCGTGTACTTCACCATCGAGCTGATCGTGACGTGGCCGTTCGGGAACGCGTCGTAGCGGCGGTCCTTCGTCGACCGCAGCCTCAACGTCACCGCGCAGGGCTTCTTCTGAAGTAGGGAAGCGTGTGCCTCGCGCACACGTCCGGTTTGTCGCCCCGCCCGCGCGGCGGCTCCCGTATCCTCATGCACGGGCATGTTGGTGTTGGGGGACGACCGGTTCGAGCTGCGGCGCCTGATCGGGGAGGGCAGCTACGGCGAGGTGTACGAAGCGATCGACCTCGCGACCGATCGGCGCGTGGCCGTGAAGCTCATGTTCCACTCGGGCCGGGGGGCGGACGCACGCTTCGAGCGCGAGGCCACGCTGCTGTCCGAGCTCACGCACTCCAGCATCGTGCAGTACGTCGCACACGGTCATGCCGAGAGCGGCCAGAGCTACCTGGTGATGGAGTGGCTGCAGGGCGAGCCGCTCGACCTCCGCATGCGCCGCAAGCCGATCGAGGTCGACGAGGTGATCGCCCTCGCGCGCAGCGTGGTCGCCGGCCTCGCCTACGCCGCCACCAAGGGCATCACCCACCGCGACATCAAGCCCGGCAACCTGTACCTGGTCGAGCGCGACTGCGCGCGCGCCAAGATCCTCGACCTCGGCCTCGCCCGCCACACCGCTGACCAGCAGCTCACGCGCACCGGCACGCTGCTCGGCACACCGCTCTACATGTCGCCCGAGCAAGCCCGCGGTGCGCGCGACATCGATCCGCGCAGCGACGTGTTCTCGCTCGGCAGCGTGCTGTACGAGTGCCTGTGCATCGACCGTGCGTTCGAGGGCACGCACCCGATGGCCACGCTCGCCAAGATCGCGATGGAAGAGCCGGTGCCGATCGAGGTCAACGCGCCGAACACGCCGCCGCGCCTGGCCGCGCTCGTGCACGCGATGCTGCACAAGGACCGCGAGCACCGCCCCAGCTACCCGCAGCTCCTGCAGGAGCTCGACGCGGTCGCGCGTGGTGTACCGGCGCCGTCGCAGTCGCGCACGCTGCGCAGCCGCAGTGAACAGCGCGTCTTGTGCGCGGTGTTCGTCGGCGCCGGCGCGGAGGTGCAAGCGCTGGCTGCACGCCACGAGCGCCTGCTCGACGGCTCGCAGATCTTGCTGTTCGATGCCCACGCCAACGCGCTCGACCAGGCGCTCGCCTGCGCCCGCTGCGCGCTGTCGTTGAAGACCTCGGCTCCGGTCGCCGTATGTACGGGCAAGGCGCGCGTCGGTGATGGCGGCCCGCTGCTCGGCGAGCTGCTGGAGACCGGCGTCGAGCTGCTGCTCAAGACCACGCCCGGTAGCATCCGCGTCGACGACGACAGCGCCGCCTTGCTGTCGGCGCGCTTCGAGCTCGGCCCCGATCTGACCTTGCTCCGCGAGCGTCGCAGCGGCGAGGCACCGCGCACGCTGCTCGGCCACCCCACACGCTTCGTGGGCCGCGATCGCGAGCTGGCGCAGCTCACGCTCGGCTTTCAGGAGAGCGTGGAAGAGAGCGTCGCGCGCGCGGTGTTGGTGAGCGCCCCCGCGGGCGCCGGCAAGTCGCGCCTGCGCCACGAATTCATCGAGAGCGTGCGCGAGCATGACGTCACCGTGCTGATCGCGCGCGGCGACTCGATGCGTCGCGGCGCCCAGCTGGGCATGCTGGCCGCGGCGTTCCACAACTGGCTGCCCGACGGCAAGCTCGACCTGCGCCCCTACTTGCCGCCCGCACGGGTCGCGACGGTGACGGCGCTGCTCGGCGAGCTGATCGGCATTCCCTTCGACGAGGCGCAGGACCCGCAGCTGGGCGCGGCCCGGCGCGACCCCGCGCTGCTCGCCGAGCGCTTGCAGGAGAGCTGGATCGAGTGGCTGCGCGCGCTGTGCGAGCGCGGACCCGTGCTGTTGTGCGTGGAGGATCTGCACTGGTCGGATCCCGCCAGCGTGCGCGCGCTCGATCACGCGCTGGGCAACCTCGCGCAGCGGCCATTGATGGTGCTCGCGTTCGCGCGCCCCGAGCTGCGCGAGATCTTTCCCAACCTGTGGGCCCAGCGCGACCTGACCGAGCTGCGCCTGCCCAAGCTCACCGCACGCAGCTGCGAGCGCGTCCTCGAGAGCGCGCTGCCCGATGCCGCACCCGCGCTGCGCCAGACGCTGATCGAGCGCGCCGATGGCAATCCATTCTTCCTCGAGGAGCTGGTCCGAGCGCTGCGCGCCGGCGAGACGGAGCTGCCCGACACGGTGCTCGGCGTGGTGCAAGCACGGCTCGACCACCTCGGCGACGACCTGAAGCAGCTGATCCGCGCCGCCAGCGTGTTCGGCGCGCAGTTCACCGCCGACGGCGTACGCACACTGCTCGGCTCACCGCGCGAGCTGTCCGACGCCCTGCGCGCGCTGGTCGAGCGCGAGGTGATCTTCGCGCGCGGCATCGACGAGTACGGCTTCCGCCATGCGTTGATCCAGGACGCGGCTTATTCGCTGCTCGACCGTGAGCAGCGCGAGAGCGCGCATCGCGGCGCGGCCGAGTGGCTGGAGGGGCGCGGCGTTCCCGCGGCCGTGCTGGGTGAACACTGGGAGCGCGGCGACGCGCCCGAGCGCGCGGCGCCTTGCTATCGGCGCGCTGCGACCGAAGCGATGGAAGCGGGCTCATTCGAGCAAGCGCTGCGCTGGGGCGAGAAGGCGATCGGCTGCGGTGCACAGGGCGAGGTGCTCGGCGAGGCGGCCACCGCGATGGCGCTCGCGAGCTCCTACCTGTTGCGCAACCACGACGTGCAGCGCTGGTGCACGCTCGCGCTCGAGAACCTGACGCCGGCGCACGCAGCCTGGTGGAGCGCGGCCCGTGCGGGCACGCTGGCGGAGTTTCGCGTCGAGTGTCCAGACGCAGGGCGTGCGCTGTTCGCGCGCATGGAGGCCGCGATGCCGCGCCAGGTCACGATGCCCGAGCAGGTGAGCGCGCTCGCGTTCGTGATGGCGGACTCCTGCCGCCTGCGGCACTTCGACGTGTTCGATCGCGCGGCGGCGTTGATCCCCGAGGGTGCGACCGAGCTGAGCGGCCGCGCGCGCGGCTACCTGTTCGACGCGCTTGGGTGGCGCGCGCTGACCCAGGGCCGGCGTGACGATGCGATGCGCTACGCACGCGCGGCGTGCGAGACCTTCCGCAGCCTGGGCGCGAACCTCGACGTCGTCAACGCGCTCGGCCAGCTCGGCTACCTGACCTACCAGTCCGGCGCGCTCGACGACGCCGAGTGGACGTTCCTCGAACATCGCCAGATCGGGTCGGCGATCTCGCCCTACGAGCGCGGCTACAGTGCGTTCTACCTCGGACGGTTGCACATGCTGCGCGGGCAGCTGCCGGAGGCCGAGTCGCTGCTGGTCGAGGCGATGCAGTGCAACGAC